>CAYNMO010000057.1:7485-12278 GCA_964398155.1 uncultured Actinomycetota bacterium
GAAGCCATCCTGCAGAGGCAATGAATCCATTAAATTTAAATATACGGCTAATATTAGCTAACTACACCGAGGAATCAAAATGGTAAAAGGAACAGTAAAATTCTTCAACAAAACCAAAAGATTTGGCTTTATTGCATCCTTAAGAAGAACAGCCATTGCCCCGGCACATTTTAAATCTTCCGCAGTAACAGGCTGGCCATCAAAATTGGTTCCAACTACAATTCTTCCGAGCCTTTTTCTTAAATCTTTAAGGCTTGTAGTAAGAGCAAGTATTGCCATTACCTCTGAAGCCACAGTAATATCATATCCTGATTCTCTTGGAACTCCATTACCCTGGCCGCCAAGTCCTATTACTATATTTCTCAAAACCCTGTCATTTATATCTACAACCCTGTTTAAAGTGATTGAAAAAGGATCGATTTTTAAATCATTTCCGTGCATTATGTGCGCATCCAGAAAAGCTGCCAGAAGATTGTGGGCAACTCCTACTGCATGAACATCACCTGTAAGGTGAAGGTTAAAATCTTCCATAGGAAGAACCTGTGAAAATCCACCTCCTGCTGCTCCGCCTTTAATTCCAAAAACAGGACCAAGTGATGGCTGTCTTATGCACGTGATTGCTTTTTTCCCGATTCTGTTTAAAGACATTCCAAGACCTATAGTGGTAACTGTTTTACCTTCTCCGAGAGGAGTGGGCGTGATGGCCGTAACATCAACATACTTTGCATCAGGCCTGCTCTTTAACCTGTCCAGAACTTCCAGCTTTATCTTTGCCTTATACTTGCCGTAAAGCTCCAGATCATCTTCCTCAAGCCCCATAGACTCAGCAATTTCAATAATGGGTTTCATTTTTGCCGCCTGGGCAATCTCAATATCGCTCTTCAATAGTGCTCCTTTCAAATATCTTTTTATTATTTTCAAAGAGTCTGACAGAGAAGGCATTCTCCTATTTGAGGGTTGCTTAAATAGGAGGATCCCTGCCTGCCGCTTTTTATAAAAAAAAATTATATAAGAAAATAAAACAAGTTACAAATAATTTTATCTGCTTTTGTTTTGTAAAATTGCTGCCGTGCAATATAGTTTTAAAATTTTTTTATTGACTGTATGCTTTTGGTAAAATTCACAATACCCTATGCTTTAGCGAAACAGGCCATAGCTGCTCGACTGTAGTAATTTATATGCACATTCTGCCTTAATCCTAATTAAGTTCCCTGTAAATGGCTGTCTAAAAGCCCAATTTGAAAATATTTTAAGCTTAATTTAAAAAAATAATTTATTAAAATCTGAGTTAATAACCATTAACTGATTAAGTTCCTGGTGAACTCCAATAAAAAAAGGGGAGAAAATACATTCTCCCCTTTTTTTAATATCATTCATAAAAAAGTTAATCACTATTTTAAATTATTTTTACAGACCCGCAGACATAATTACCCCTATTGTCATTTTTTCCTTCACTGCAGGGACAATTGGCACTGCTGGCATTTTTTACTGCTCTTTTACTGCCATTGTCACTGAAGTTACATCCTTTGATGAAGTAACCATCACCGTGACTTCATATTTGCTGCTTTTAAATCCAAGAACAGCAAAATCTCCATCGCTGGATTCAGTGAACTGATCAGTTACAACTTCCCATCCTGATCCAAATTTATCTTTATACCAGTTATATATGTCCTTTGCAGGAACTTTTGAGGCTTCACCTAAAACAGAAAATTCATTTTTACCTGTATCTGAGTTTTTGGTTTTTGATGACCAGGAAAGCTTGACATCAGGATATAATGGAGTTTCTGATGGCCATCCTTCGGGAAGTTTTAAGTTTTCACCTATTTGTGTCTGGCTGCCATTTTCATCTTTTACAGTCACGCCGCCATTGTCCAGATTAATATCTGCACTGCCATCTGATGCTTTTTCAAGTACGCTCTCAACAAGCTTCGTCCCTATTTTTGCACAGCCTCCAAGTGAAGCAATAGCTAAAACAGCCACTGTAAAAATGACCGCAGCTATCAGTATTTTATTTTTCATTGTCCTGCCTTTCTCTGTATGTTTTCTCTAAAATTAAAAGCATTAATGAACTGATCTTAGAACACTTAATTAATCAGATAGTTATTATAAAACTCCGTTATTTATATTATGTAATTCGGTATATCAACATTATAAACTATTCAATTATGAAAAATACAATTATTTTCATAAAATTTTTTGGTAAAAACTTATTTGTTCTCATAATCTATTTTATAAAAACTCATGAAAGCTTCACTTGGAATCTCAACCTTTCCAATTTTTTTCATCTTTTTCTTGCCTTTTTTTTGCTTGTCAAGAAGCTTGTTCTTCCTTGTAACGTCTCCCCCATAAAGCTTTGCAATTACATCTTTTCTAAAAGCGGAGACAGTTTCTCTTGCAATAATTCTTTTTCCAATAGAAGCCTGTATTGCTATTTCAAACATCTGTCTTGGGATTTCTTCTTTTAATTTTTTGGCAAATTCTCTGCCGACATAATAAGCTCTGTCTTTATGAATGACAACTGCAAGCTCGTCAACCTTATTGCCGCCCACAAGTATGTCAAGTTTAATGAGTTCTGATTCCCTGTATTCCAGGAACTCATAGTCAAGTGAAGCAAATCCAGATGAAACAGATTTTAATAAATTAAAAAAATCTACAATTATTTCCGATAAAGGAAAGTCATATCTTAGCTCTACTCTGCCCACAGAAATATACTGCATATCCTTATAAATTCCCCTTTTCTGGTTTGATATCTTCATTATTTCGCCAATATATTCTTTAGGGGTAATTATTGTTGCCGATACATATGGTTCTTCAATCTTTACGATTTTTTCTTCGTCAGGATAATCGGCAGGGCTTTTTAAAAATATTTCTTCACCGTTTGTCTTTGTTATTTTATAAGAAACATTAGGGGTCGTTGTAAGCAGTCTCAGATTATATTCTCTTTCAAGCCTTTCCTTTACAATTTCAAGATGAAGAAGACCTAGAAATCCCATTCTAAATCCCGAACCAAGAGCACTGGATACTTCAGGTTCAAATATTAAAGAAGAGTCATTAAGCTCAAGCTTTTTTAAAGCCTCCCTCAGATCTTCATAATCATCGCCATCAATTGGATATAGCCCGCAGTAAACCATCGGTTTTGGCTTATTGTATCCCGGAAGACTTTCAGTGGATGGATCTAGAAAAGAAGTAATAGTATCTCCAACAATTATTTTTTCAACTTCTTTTATGCCGGTAACAATATACCCCACCTCTCCTGTACAAAGATCGTTTCTGGAAATCATCTTGGGGCCCATTATACCTATTTCCTCAACTTCGGTAGTACTTTTTTCTGCCATGAATTTTATTTTCATGTTTTTTGATATCCTGCCGTTGACAATTCTTAGCAGCGATACTACTCCCCTGTAAGCGTCATAATTTGAGTCGAAAACAAGTGCCTGAAGAGGCTTGTCCTCACTTCCACCAGGCTCGGGTATTTCCTTTATAATGCTTTCCAGAATTTCTTCAACACCTTCCCCTGTTTTTGCTGAAACAAAATGCATTTTGGATTTATCTATGCCAAGAAGTTTATTTAACTCGTCAGCTACTTCATCCGGTCTTGCTGCTGCCATATCTATCTTGTTTATTACAGGAATAATCTCCAGATTGTTTTCCAGTGCAAGATAAACATTTGCCAGAGTCTGGGCCTGTACTCCCTGGGTTGCATCAACAACCAGAACTGCACCCTCGCAGGCAGCCAGGCTTCTTGACACTTCATATGTAAAATCAACATGGCCAGGAGTATCGATTAAATTAAACTGGTATTCTTTTCCGTCAGATTTTGACTTGTATAGCACAGTAACGTAGTGAGCCTTTATGGTAATTCCTCTTTCCCTTTCAAGGTCCATATCATCAAGATATTGCTCAAGCATATCTCTCTGGCTTACAGTATGAGTATATTCAAGTATTCTGTCGGCCAAAGTGGATTTGCCATGATCAATATGTGCTATTATTGAAAAATTCCTTATATATTTCTGGTTGCTCATTTTATCTTGAAAACCTTCCTTTGACAGCATTGACTACAAATCTTATTTCTTCCATTTTAAACAGATAGGTGAGGAAAATATATACTCCGCATCCTATAACAATTATTATAGCAAGTAGCAATAATAACATAAAAGTCCCTGACGAAAAGTATTTATACAGGTATTTCCATAAATAATAAATAATCAGGCACATTACGCCTGAGGCAGAAATTATTTTTAAATAAGAAAGAGTAATTTTTTTACCATCAAGAACACCTATCTTTTTTCTCAAAATAATTATAAGAACAATGACATTAATAGCTCCAACGATGGAAGTTGACAGCGCAACACCGCTTACGTTTAAAAATTTTACAAGCACCCAGTCGAGAAAAAAATTAATTACAATTGAAGCAGCAGCAACCTTTAAAGGTGTCCTGACATTTTTTAAAGAGTAAAAAATACGGTTTAAAATCATCAGGATACCAAAAAATAAAAGCCCGGCGCAATGAAATATAAGTATATGTGAAACTTTTGCTGTGTCTGCTGCCGTAAACTGATATCTTTCAAAGAGAATCTTAATTATCGGACTGCTTAAAATTATCATTCCCAGGCTTGCAGGAATCATTATGTAGCCTATTTCCCTAAGACCCAGAGAAAAACTTTCCTTAATGCCTTTCAGATTTCCATCTGCGGCCTGTCTTGAAATTAAAGGATATAAAACCGTAATAATGGCAACTGAAAATATCCCAAGCGGAAGATTTGCAACAAAAAATAAAAAAGTAAGTGCAGTTG
>CAYNMO010000058.1:0-12259 GCA_964398155.1 uncultured Actinomycetota bacterium
TGCGATTGTGATGTCGGTGTAGGAGCCGCAGCAACCCTTCAGGGTTCCATCGTCTTTTAAGATAGGAATGCCATTTGTTGAAACCCATATTATGCTCCCATCTTTTGCCTGTACTATGTTTTCAAGATTCACAAATTTTTCTTTTCTGCCAAATACATCAAAAACACCCTGTTTTATAGCCTCCAGGTCTTCTTTGGGAGTCAGTTCATAGAAGTACTTCTTTCATATTATTTCTTCAGAACGATAACCCGTAACAACTTCGCTTACATGATCCAGGAAAGTATACAGGCCGAGTTCATCTAGCTCCCAGGTAAATATCCGGCTCTGCTCGCCAAGCTGGCTGTAACGATTTTGTTTTCCAGAAGCTTTTGTTTTGCTGTCTCCTGCTCAGTTATGTCAATAACAACGGTAAATCGGCACTTTCTTTCCTGCAGATAAACATTGTCAGCAGATAAAAGCACATGCTTTATATCTCCATTTTTGGCTTTTATGTTTGTTTCAAGATTAACTATTTTTTCAATATTCCCTATTGCAAGCTTTAGATCTCTTAGAATATCCGGGGTTAAAATACCCAGTTCTACCGCATTTTTCCCTATAACCTCATTTTTTTCAAATCCAAGCAAACTGTAAAAGGCTTCATTTACTTCAATATATTGCCCAGTAGTCAAATCACTAAAACCACAGGCAGCCGAATTGCCGTGAAAAGCTTTTGAAAATTTCTCTTCTGATTTCATAATATCAGACATGTCTTTTGCAACACCAAAACACACTGGCCTGCCATCCCACCATCCTGGAGTTACCCTTGTTTCTACCGGAATTTGCATGCCTGATTTCGTAATAAGTGGTACCGGGCAAAATCCAGTAGTGCCTGAAAGCATTTCGCCTACAATCCTGGTTACTTCTTCTCTACGCTCCGACGGGTGAACCTGCAAAACTGATTTTCCGATGAGCTCTTCTTTCAGATATCCAAGTCGAGTCGAAACTGTATTGTTTACTTGAAGGATATCCCCTCCTTTGGTAAGAACAAAAAGGAAATCACCGCAATTGTCAAAAAATATTTCATAATTTCTCTGGGGTGGGGTTAATACATTCTCGGCTTTTTTGCTTTCCGTAATATCTTCTATCCCAAGGAGAATAATGCGCTCTTGCCCTGATTGTCTTTGCATCTGCCTGGCATTTAAAAGCATTATCCGTCTGCCGATAACATCAAAGTCATGGCTGACTTCAAAGTTATTAAAAGCTGTTTTTTCTGGCAGGATGGTTTTCAGCAAACTTAAAAACTCGGGGATATTCCACTGTTTATTTCCCAAATTATAGATTAGCTGCCCCAGAGTCTCTTCCTGTGTTGCTTTAAAAAATTCATAAAAGGAACGGCTTGCAAAAACCACTCTTAAATCATGATCCAAAAAGATTAATGATCCCCTTGTAGCAGATATACTGCTCTCAGAGTATTCCAGGGCTTCATCTTCAGATAATTTGGTTTCTGCCAGTTCGGTACTAGCTTTTTCCAATTCAAATTCGGTCTGCCTGCGAGCGGTTATATCAGATACCGCAACAAGATAAAGAATTACGCCGTCTGCGTCCTGAGTGGAAGATATATCAATCAAAACTCAGAGTAGGGTGCCGTTTCTCCTTTTAAAGCGCAGCTCACAGGACTGAGAATCACCAGTTTTGGAAAGATTTTTAACAGCCTGGTAGTATATATGCTGGTCGTCTTTAAAGATAAAACTTGCAAACAGCTGTCTTTTTAAATAAGTTCTGTCAAGACCAAACAAGTCGCACGCTTTAAGATTGGCTTCAATAACAAGGCCCGTTTCGCTTAGCGTGCAGTATCCAACAGGTGCAATATCATATAGCTTAAAATATTTTTCTCTTGATAATTCCATTTCGCTCTGAGCATGCTTTAACTCCTCATTTTGAATCTCAAGTTCAAACTGGTGTACACGAAGCTCATGAAGCAGATCCTCAGTTTCCTGAGCAGAAAGTGCTTTTAGCGGGGGCGGTTCAATGGCCAGCTGATCCGGCTTTTCTGACGGTACATGTCTATCATTGTCTATAGTCATATTTGGATATCTTTAAAAATAGATTACTATTGGATATCTTTCAAAAATTGATTACTATTTAATCAAGGGCTGTTTCTGTTAACCTAAAACAAAACGATATATATTTCATAAATATACTTAAATAAACTTATTTTATTATAGTCTTAAAATTGTATATTACAAATATTTATAATAATTTCCAAAAAAATTTTTTTATTTACATTAATTATTTTTATATAATAAGTTATGTTCACAAATTTTATATTATAAATTTTTTACTATAATATAATAGAATTAATATGATTAATTTAGTCTTTTGTCTAAAAACAAGGGAAAGATTTAAGCAAATAACAAATACCATTTAACTTCACATTAATTACACTATTATAATTAAAGCGGCAGGACAGGTGGCAGCCACAACTATTCTATACTTTTTATTAATTGTGGTATTATAAACAAAGTGGCAGCGAAACTGGCTGCAGCCATTGAGGTAAATTAAACTTTATATTAATTGCGATTTTATGAATCATATTATACATGTTGAAAATCTTGTAAAAAAATTCACGGAGCTTGTCGCAGTGGATAATATCTCTTTCGATGTGGAACAGGGAGAGATTTTCGGTTTTCTTGGGCCCAATGGGGCAGGGAAAACTACAACTATTCGAATGCTCACCACGCTTATTGCTGCCACCTCAGGTGAAATCATGATAAATGGCATGAATATAAAAAAGGATGCCGAGCATATCAGAAGTATCATCGGCATACTTACAGAAACCCCCGGAATGTATGAAAAAAATTCGGCATATGAAAATCTTAAGTTTTTTGCTGATTTTTATAAGATTGATGAATCCATAATAAAAACAAATATTGAAAAACATTTAAAGATGTTTGATCTTTGGGACAGACGAAATGATCTTGTAGTCACTTTTTCCAAAGGAATGAAGCAGAAGCTCGCAATTGCAAGAGCACTGATACACGAACCAAAAATACTGTTTCTTGATGAACCTACCGCAGCACTTGACCCGGAAAGTGCATATATGGTCAGAAACTTTATTGAAAGTCTTAGGGAAGATAAAATAACAGTATTCCTGTGCACTCACAACCTTGAAGAAGCACAGGATTTATGTAATACGGTTTGCATAATAAAAAGGAAGATCATTAAAATAGCTTCGCTTTATGAGCTTCAAAATTTAAAGGATGCAAAGATATTTAATCTTGGGCTGCTTGACAATCCGGAGAAATATAAAAATGTTTTTGATAAATTTATTGGCAATATCGAATACAGTATTTCAAAAAATACTGTTAATTTTAAGATAAAAGACTATGAAAAAATTAATCCTTCAATTATCAGAGAGCTTATTAATGAAGGTGCTCAAATCCTTTATTTTAATGAATATAAAGAAAGCCTCAAAGATATTTATCTTGAACTGATAAAAAACTAAAAGAATTATTATTATGAAAAACGCTTTAATAATATTTAAAAAAGAAATTAAGGAAGTCTTAAAAAGCCGAAGCATCTGGGTGCCCTCAATAATTTTAAGCCTGGTTTTTGCAGTCATTATGCCTATTGCTTTGTCTGTGGGCAGCGGATCTTTATTAAAAGACCCTGAAACTGCAAAACTATTTTCAAAAATACTTGTCGGTTATGATCCTTTTACTTCACTTGTAATGTTTTTGAGCAAGCAGCTTCTTGTTTTTTTGCTTCTGGTGCCCGCAATGATACCAAGTCTTATTGCTCCAACTTCAATAACTATTGAGAAGGAAAGCAGGACACTGGAGCCTTTGCTTGCAACGCCGATTAAGACATCTGAGTTTTTACTCGGAAAGACTCTGACAAGCATTGTTCCTGCATTTGTTATTTCAACTTTTAATTTTATTTTATTGTCTGTGACTCTTGATATTGTCTCATTTCCAAAACTTGGCTATTTGTTTCTGCCCAACGCTGAATGGCTTATAACTGCATTTGTTTTAAGTCCTGCAATTTCTTTTATAATCACAATGGTCAGCATAACCATATCCTCAAAAACAACAGACATAAAAGCTGCACAGGGTATTGGCTCTGCCGTTATTCTTCCAATATATGCAATAATAGGAATGCAGATTGGAGGACTTTTTGTCTTAAACTGGTTTTATCTTCTTATTGCTTCACTTCTGCTTATTGCTCTATGCCCTGTTTTTCTTAAACTAGCAATAAAGGTTTTTGACAGAGAGCATATTTTAACCAAATGGAAGTACAAATAGACCCTTTAAATACTTTGCAATCAGGTTATTTGTTGCATAAATTTAGCTTCAAATTTTCATGAGTTGCCTAAGCTTAGCTTCAATTTTTTGCGACTCAGCCTTCAATTTATAATCACAAAGTGCTCCGGTAAAGGCAGTTTTGATTCTTTTTTTGGTATTTTCATCCCAGGAACTCCAATAAATGCAGGACAAAACAATTTTAAAAAGTCATTTCAATTAAGATTCCTAAGGGACCTTTAGAGCTTCTATCGATTAAATATAGCTACTGAATGATAATAATAAATAAGTCTGCGTGAAAAAACAGTCACGCAGACTTATTTTTTAAAATTAATTCGCAAAAATCTTGTTCTTAACTATATAAAACTTTAAAACAGCTGCTTAAGTCTTTAGAGCTTCGCCACGATTTAGCTATGCTAATAACAAACTATATCTTTATTAGCAGCCTATTTGCTAAATGCAAGAGTAGCAAGGCTCCCATAAAAAGATGCATTCAGTTTGTCATAGAACTCCTTACCGGCAAAACCATACCATATATACAGCATCCCGTTTCTTGAGATAAAATCAATAAGTAATCCATATTCTAATTGATACTTGTCATTAAAATAATATAAATATTATTTTAAAGGAGTTCCATCGGGAAGTTTTTCGACCGCAACTGTTTTGTGTCCTATCTGAGTCATTCCCTCTACACCTGAAGCTGTTTGTTTTGCAAGTTCATCTGCAAAAACATCGTATCCCTCTTTGATTTTTAATGTTGGGGGCAATGAATCTTCAAGCCCGGCAATCATCATAGTGCTGTAGTCATCATTTTTGTCCAGGGGAGCAAATGTAACATTTACTGAGTTTTGGTCCTCCTGCCAGCTATAATCACAGTTGTCCGGATAGATTATTGTAAAATAATATTTGGCTTCTGCTTCAGTAAAAATATTGCCTTTGTCAAAAGTAATATCTGAGCCTGTCTGCGCGGCAGCTTCAACAGCAGCAACTGTGAATTTAAACTCATTGTATTTGACATCATTTAAGTATATTTCTACTCTGTAGTTACCACCGGGAAGAGGTTTATCGCTGGCGCTTTCGAGCGAAAATGCAATCCAGGAAGTTTTGTAAAAAGAATCTTTTAATTCCATAGGATTTTCGAATAAAACTGCACCGCTCTCATCGAACCATTTTGCTAAAAGTTTAACACCGGGTATCAGGTAATTCATCTGAACGCATGCATAAATAGTAGCGCCTGATTTAAATTCCATTGTTGCTGTTACAGGTTCTTTTTTATCATTGACTTCACTTGCTAGAGAAACACTTAGAATTTTTGAAACAGGTTCTTTAATTGTGAACTTTGAACTGGTCTTAAGCTCGCCACTGTGATAAAACTCAACAGTATAATTGCCAGGAAGAGCTATAACATCTGCACCTTCTTTAGGAAAAATAGTGCTTGAGAACCAACCCGTTCCATATCGTGTCTCGCCCTCTTTATATTGTCCGCTTATATCTGAGAGAACCTCTCCTGTTTTGTCATTTTTCCAGAGATATCTGTAATTATCTGTTCCCTTTACGTTTGAAATATTAATTGCGGCCGAAACACCTTTAGTAAACAAATCAAATTCAGTTTTGGGATTTACCGGCTCGGAAGTGTCTTTATTTACAGACTCACAAATCGTCAGACTTCCAAAAACGGTTTCCGGTGTGCATGAAACAGTAAAAGGAATCATTGATATTACTAAAATCAGTATTATTAATGGCATAAAAAATATCTTTAAATTATTTTTTTTACTCATTTTTTTCTCCAATAAAAAGTTTATTAAATTATCACTAATAGTATTATAACATTTTTTTTTTTTTTTTTTATTTTATTATTTTTATTATTATTTTTTATATATTTTTTTTTTATTTTTTCGGTAATCAAATAATTTTAGGACAATGTTATAAATATTTTTTTATCAGCTCTACCCTGTTTTCATCAAAATTAACAATTGTATCCCAGCCATGAGCATAGTATGGCATTTTTATCATTTGTTTTGGAGCGGTAATCTGATTATACGCTGCAAATATGGTTGAGGGCGGGCAGCATATGTCTTTCATGGCACACGATACTATTGTTCTTGCTTTTATTCTGTCAGCAAGATTAATATTATCAAAATAACTCAGTGTTTTAAACATTTCTTCTTCGCGTTCTGGAAATTTTCTTATTATATTCTGAAACTCATTATATGTAATATTTGGGAAATCTACTGCCCATTCGACAGCTCTTTTGTAATTGCAAAGATACGGTATCTCTGCAATTGCAATTTTTGGGCGTGAGTCAAGAGCCGCTGTGGCCAGCGACAGTCCACCGCCCTGGCTCATACCTGTAACACAAAGCCTTGACAAATCTATTTCTTCTCTTTCAGAGAGGAAATCAATAGCCCTGATACAGTCTGCATATACAAATCTATAGTAATATTCATTTTTATCAAATACGCCTTTTGTCATATGCCCTGTCGCGCAAGGTGCCGGATAAGACCTGTTGTCTGCAGATTCGCCATTCTGGCCTCTTATATCAATTGCAAAAACAGCATAACCCATCAGAAGCCACTTAAGATAAAAATTTATTTTCTGCTTGTTGTCTCCGTATCCATGAAACCATAAAATTACAGGAAAAGGGGGGCTCACGGATTTTGGAAGCAGATACCATCCGCAAATTCTTGCGCCACCAAATCCATCAAAATATGCTTTATGGGCGTCTATTTCTTTAACGCAATAATTTAATTTTTCAATTTTTGACTTTAAATCTTCGCTTTTTGCGGCATTAAGAGTTTTTTCCCAGAATTCATCAAAATCTTCTTCTTTATTTTGTTCAGGTTTATATTTTTGAAGTTCTTCGACTGACATGTCCACAAGCATGGCTGCTCCTTTTTATATTTTATCGTTTTTAATTTAAACAAAAACATGGCTCAACACTTATTTATTAATTTTAGTACAATAACATGGCTTTTGGTGAAAAACTTTAACCTGGCAAGTCTTTTATTAAAGCGGCCATTATATCCTGGAACCACATCACATAATAGGCCTGACTGTCTGGCAAGCGGTAGTTCAACTTGGTTAATGCACTAATGACAAAAAGCATTCTTTTTTGGCTAATGTCTGGCTTTATCAGTATATGCATGATGCTCACACCGACTGGCAATCATCTTTGAAAGAGTCTGGCTGTCTGGCAAGCGATGGTTTATTGGTTAATACGCTTAATGCATAAAGCTTTGTTTTTTTTGGTTAATGGCTGGTTTTTTCAGTACCTGAATCTAACTTTCACCGACTTGCAGTCGTTTGTATCGGGCAAATACCAAAAAAAATGTGCGGGTATATTAACCATACCCGCACATTAATTAAATTACTGTCATAAAATTAAATACTATTGAGCTTTTACCCATGAGAAGAACTGATTTTTTGCTGCAGTATCATAACCTACAGCACTTGCTGAACCAAAACTCTTCGGCCATGAATCAAATTTTTGTATTGAAAGATCGCCTGCGCCCATTGAAGCCAGGGCCGGAAGAATCTGTCTTGCCTGATCAATTGAAATATTGGTCCATATGAACTGGGTAAGACTGTTTAAGAAATCAGGAAGATTACCAGCATCTATGGCTCCTATTTTCTGCTGAGCTAGATTTATTAAAAGCATTGCAGCCTGTGTCTCGCGAGCATATGCTCCGCCGCCATAGAGCGACCTTCCATGTCTTGCTCTGCAAAGTGCAAGCGCCTGTTCTCCATTAAGATGATGCATGCCTTTTGTCAGATAACAGTTTGAAAAACTATCGGCGATATCTTCTTCAACAACAACATCTACTCCTCCTAGAGAATCAATTAATGGTTTGAAACCATCAAAATCAGTAATTGCATAAAAATCAATTGGTATTCCCGTAAAACTCTCAAAAGTGCTTTCGGCAAGACTGTTGCCGCCTATAGCATGTGCTCCATTGATTTTCTGAGTCTTTTTGCCAGGTATAGCTGCCCAGGTATCTCTTGGGATAGGTACTAAAATAGCTTTTCTGGTGTCAAGATTTAAATGAACAAAAATATTAATATCTGTTCTGCCATTTACTCTTCCGCCTGGTCTGTCAAATGCGCTGTCATCTCCCCAGATTATAAAGTTGACTTTGGTCCCCGAAAAGCCTGCGCCGGTGCCAAGACCACTGCTCTGACCTGAAGAGCTAGAGGAAGATGATGAAGATGTGGAAGCACCTGCAAAAGGGATAATTCCATAATTTGCACAAAGAGCGACAAATTCCTGAGATTGCAGAAAGCCAGTCAGTACCGTTTCCCTGCTGACTCCGCTTGCTAATTTGTCTGTCCAGATTTTATAGCCTGCGCTATCAGCGCCTCTGTCAAAAAATGCTTTGTACAATATGTTTACAAAAGTTCCGTTGTCATAATTATTACTTTTAAATTCATCACTTAACACTATTCCTTTAGCAACATCGGCTCCGGTTTTTTGCTTGTTTATAAGCCAGTTTGTCCATGCATTAAGGCCTTCAGTATCCGGCGTTCTCCCAAGACAGTTTACGTAAAACCCCGTTACAAAAGACTGAACCTGTGCTGTCGGATCAGCTCCAAGATTTGACGGAAGGAACAAAGTGGAGAGAACAAGAATTGATATGAACGCTATGATATATTTGAGTTTTCGGTTCATCTAAAAAGATCCTTTCTTTATTTGTTGGCTTTTGACATTATATAATTATTTACTGGAGAATCAAACACTCCCTTAATAAATCATTAAGGCTGTCGTCCTTTGTCATGCCAAGTCTCGTAAGCGCAAAATCAAACATGACGGGATCATCTGGAGAATAAAATCTAAAGCTGTTCGTAATTATCAGAGCTGATTTAATATCGGCCTGTTTCCTTTTTGTAAAATTTAACCCGCAGCAAATTCTATACATGTGCACATCAAGGGGAATAATGAGCTTTGATGCAGGTATTCCCTCCCATCCGCCTGGGTCAACATTGTCTTTCCTTGCCATCCATCTTAAATACAGGTTAAATCTCTTAAAAGCACTTGATCCTTCAGGAATAGATAGTAAAGAATTGTACCTGTTATCTATTTTCTCACCAAATTTTTTTATAAAATTCCTTAATGCCGGGAGGATAGTTTCATCATTTACATCAAACCCTTCGCTAAAACAGTTATTAAGAGATCCGTAATCATTGATAATTTCTTTAATTGCAAACAAAAGACTTGAGATGTCTTCGCCTGTCGTAAAGCGATGCTTAAAAGATTTAAAATCATTATATATATCTTTTTTTGATGAATTCTTTAAATAATCAAAAGGCTTTCCAGTAAAATCAAGTACGGCCGATACACTTTTTAAGATTTGCGCCACCCGGCCATATGCAAGCAGAGCTGCGATTAATCCGGCCACCTCCCTGTCTTTAATATCGGGGTAGTTATATAGAAACTCCAATGGATCCGGATGAACATATTTTCTGTCATTATACCTTTCATAAAGGCTGTGCAGCTGTTTAACCAGTTCCATTAGAATTTCTCTTTAAAATAAAAATCAATTATAAAAACAGTCAGATACATTTAAGCTTTCCATAAACCATGAAGACTGCAATATTCCCTGACAGTCAGCTTGCTTTTTGTTTTTACACAAAATTGCGCTTCAGGTTTTTCTCCCGGTTTTAAAAATTTCTTTAAAACATCCCCGTTGTCATCCATTATCTCTATCCACTCAATATAGTGGCTTTCTTCCATGGGGTGTGCGATACTTCCGACCTGGACAGATACATTGTCCGAATCCTGTGCTAAAACAGGGACGTGTTTTTCAAGCGATGCGTCCACTGAATTTTCCACAACAAGATTCATTGGCTGGCCACAGCATACAAGTTCTCCGGCGCCGGCAAACACAACCTCAACTATGTTTCCACAAATGCCGCATTTATAAATTTGCAATAATTTTGTCATCTTTTCCTCCAGGCTTAAAATTATTAGTTATTGCTACCATTTTAAAATATTACAGGATTAATTAAAATGTTTAATTTTAATAATTAATCTATTGCTATTTTGACTTAATTATTTATAATTGAATACAAAATAAGCATATCTTAGATTTATTGTATAAAAATATTGCCAGGCGGCCATTACGCGACTCGTAAATTTTTTGTTATTTCTATTTAATTACAATCATTTGACTTCCTGATTGTCTTTTGATAATAGCTATTAATGTTAGTAGATAAGTATTATTTTGTTTTTATAAAAAAAGGAAAGGATAGTTTTAAGTGAACAAAAGGTTATATGTAGGAAATTTGTCTTATAATGTCAGCGATAAAGATTTACAGGAATTATTTGCTCAAATCGGTACAGTTTTATACGCAAAAGTCATTACAAGAACAGATGGAAAATCTAAAGGTTTTGGCTTTGTTGAAATGTCTACCGAAGAAGAAGCAAAAGCAGCTATTGAGAAGTACGAAAACTTTTTGCTAAATGAAAGAGAAATGAAAGTAAACGAAGCAAAAGCTCAAGACCAGCCAAGATCGTCATATGGAAATGCAAGACGCGGCGGTTTCGGCAATAACAGAGGCGGAACAGGCGGACCAGGCGGCTATAGAGGCTCAGGTACCGGCGGCGGAAGAAGCGGCGGCGGCGGAAGAAGCGGCGGCGGTGCAGGATTTGGCTCCAGGACTTCAGGCTCAGGCGGAAGAAGCGGCGGCGGCGGTGCAGGATTTGGATCAAGAACTGCAGGTCCATCTACTGGTACAGGTGCTGGAACTGGCTATAAAAGCAGATACTCTTCTGATGGTGCTTCTGCTGGCAAAAGTGATTTGAATTTAAAACTGATCAAACTTAGAAAAGATTTAAATTCAAAAATAAGCAAAAAAGATTAGTAGTAAATAAACTTAAAACTGATTTTCTTTTTTAAATTTATCACAAAATATTTTTTAGAGAAAAGTATCTTTTTTAACATTTATGGCTTCAGGGAAATAAATGAAGTTCTTGTTTTGGAATGTCTGATGCTTTTTAAAAAAGACTGAAAGAAAAACTGAATTAATTTAATATTATCTTTTCAATAAGATTTATTAGTTTTTTCAGTTTTTCTTTTTTAGAACCAGGTATTAATTAATAGCCCGGAAAATAATCAGTCCTTATGTTTTCCTTTGGAAGTCCCTTTAAAATAAACAAGTCCTCCACGCTTTTTACCAGACCAGGAGGGCCAGATATAAATGCAAGACAATCAGGGAAAGTGCTGTAAATTTTATCGATTGTTTCTTCGCATATTCTTTCGGGGTTTACAAAATAATATATATTAAAGGTGGAATTCTTTTCCTTTTTTACTTCAAAATCATTTTTAAAAGGCAGTGCATCGTCTCTGTTGGAATAAATCAGATCAGTATTCTGGAGTTTATTGTTATAATCCAGATCAAGGATTATTGAACGTATTGGTGTAATCCCTATTCCGCCTGCAATTAAAATTATTTTTTTATCCTGCCTTGTGACAACTAGTTTTCCTCTTGGTTCAGTGCATTCTACCAGTGTATCAGGCTTTATGTCATAAAAAGCCTTTTTAAAACTGGAGCTGCTTTTTATTTCAATCCTTGAAGTAACCATTATTATCTTTTCAAATGGAGCAGATGAAATAGAAAAAAATCTTTTTATGCCTCTGTCATCCGGATTATCATGAGGAAATGTTATCTGTGTAAACTGACCTGCTATCCAGCTAAAATCATTGGGTTTTTCAAAAATAAACGAATACACGTCAGGAGCATTTTCAATTCTTTTTATAAATTTTAATTTGGCCAAGTAAGTCCCCTCTCTAAGATTTGAAATATTTTAACCCTGCTTAAAAAATAAGTGGTGTTTTTTTCTTTTTATATTTTATAATATACCATTGATTTTATTAATATTAATTATTTATTTTTGAAAGGATAAAAATGCCTTACGTAAATATTTATCTTCTTGAAGGTAGAAGCGTGGAACAGAAAAGAGAGATGGCCGAAAAAATAACTGG
>CAYNMO010000059.1:0-12119 GCA_964398155.1 uncultured Actinomycetota bacterium
GCCATACTATTGTTTGGATATCTTAGTACGACCCATTTGGTGTTACTGACACGATATTCAGTAATCACATCCGAGTAGTGCTTCATGTAATGGGATATTTTTTCCATGTCAATGTCGCCAAGCTCGTTGGCATTGTCATGTCCCCTTATTCCTATATACGCGTCCATCCCCTTCATTTCAAGAAGGTCCACTTTCAGCATAAATTTAAGCTGCTCCGTCGAGCATTCCCTCATTATCTCCCTGCCTATAGTGTTATCCTTTAATCGTGCAAAAGGCATTCCGCCTGCTTTGTAAACTTCTCTTATAGTAGCCTTAAAAAGCGGGAAAGGGGTAGAGCCATAACAGTCAATAAGCACTTTTTCGCCGGGTTTAATCCTGCAGGAGTAGTTGACCAGTACCGATGCAAGTTTTTCTATTCTTGGATCCATTTTTTTCTCCTCAACTGAATAATTATATTTTGATTTTTTTTAGCTAATTTTGTAATAATTTTTTAAATGCTCACGAGAAATAACTCATCTTTTTTTATTTAAACAAACGGTAATTATTTAAGATATAATATTATAAGTATCCGGTTTATATAAGCTTGATAAACAAAAGTTTAATAATATGAAAAGACTTAAACTATTATATCTTATAATCTGCATTTTATTGATATTAATTTTTTGCAACGCATGCATTTTTACGCAGTGCTCAAAAGCAATTGCCGGAGTGGTTTTCAATACAGCAGGTGCTGATACCAGTGGCGATGAAGACATCTTTAAAATCCTGCCTGAGGGGAATTCAGGTTTTAATGAAGACGAAAACGGTCCCGACGGAAATGAAAATGTTGATAACCAATCAGGAAACAGTGGAGATTTGCAGCAGGATAACGATGTTTTTGGCGATGACTCCGTCATATCCACAAGTGAGAAAACAGATAATCAGGGCAAGGGGACAGAAGACCAGGACATAGGGATAGAAGCAGAAGGCGAGACCCAATCTTCAAGCTGGGATGACTACAGCTCTTCAGGCATTTCAGGTGTTCCCATAAATTTTAAAATATCATACGAGCTGTTAATTCCCGGAGATACTGACAGCATATCGTTTATAACCTGCATACCTGCAGACTATAGATACAGGCAAAAAATCAAAGATTACGGCTTTTCTGTCAAACCCGACAGGATTTTTACTGATGATGCCAACAGGTATGCCATGTTTAAACTGATAAATCCGGTTAATAAATATTTTATAAGCATGAATATTCAAATGGAGCTATTTGATTTTGACCTGCTTGCTGCGCAAAAAACAACCGGTAATCTTATTTCAGGCAGTCCGGAAAAAAACAGGCAGTTACTTGCGGAATACCTGATTTCAGAGGAGCATCTCGAAGCAGATGACCCTTTGGTAGAAGAAGCTGCTGACAATTTTGACAGCAGTAACGGACAGTTAAACCTTGTCAGCCAGATATACAGTTTTGTTCTGGACCGCATGCAATACGCTGGGTACGATCCTTCGGATGTCGGAGCGGCGGCGGCCCTTGCCGGAGGAAGCGGGGACTGTACGGAATATTCGGACCTGTTTGCAGCCCTCTGCAGGGCAAAAGGCATTCCTGCGCGGGTCATTGAGGGTTATGCAACTGATGCAGGTCCCGATGACTTAAGGTTTGGCCATAATTGGGCAGAAGCATACCTTGATGATTTTGGCTGGGTCCCTTTTGACCCGATTTATGATGACAATAACGGCAGCTCAACCGAGACGACTTTTGAAAATCTGAAAAATATATATGTTTATACCGGTTTTATCAGAAATGATGAAGTACTGTATGGGTACCATTACTACGCATATAATTACGATGGAGACGCAATAGAAGTAAAAAAGACAGTAACAGCAAATAAAGATTAGTTTTCTTTTGGATCAATATCTTTTTTTGATAATAATTTAATTTGGGAGGGAAGATATGGCCGGAGCATATGAAGAGATTTATAACTATATTAATACACTGGATATCATCGATACCCATGAACATTTGCACTGTTTCGAAAAAGACAGGGATAAAAATACAGACATACTTAAGGAGTATTTATGGCATTATTTTAACAAAGATTTGATTTCTGCTGGCTTGAGTATTTCTGATTATAATAAAATAGCAGGTATGGATCACACAATCATTGAAAAGTGGAAAATAGCCGAGCCTTACTGGAACGTTTCAAAATACACCGGGTATGGCCGCTCACTTCAGCTCTGCGCAAGAGATCTTTACGAAATAGAAAACATAGAGGCGTCGACTGTTGAAATCTTAAATGAGAGATTCCTGGAATCTTTAAAACCGGGACACTTTAAAAAAGTCCTTAAGGATAAATCCAAAATCATAACCAGTTTGTTAAATGTAAATACACTGAACCGCGAATATGATATTAATAAAAATGAATGGAGCATTTACTGCGACAAAGATTTTTTTAAGCCTGTTTACTGGATAAATATCTTTGTGTACCCGACGCTCTGGTCACATATTGAGAGCGTTGAACAGCAGTCAGGGATCAGTATTACTTCATTTTCCAGGTGGCTTGAGGCCACAGAGATTATGATTAACAAGGCTCTTGAGCTTGGCGCAGTGGCGCTTAAAAACCCACTGGCATATGTAAGGACCTTAAAATATGAAAGGGTTCAAGCCAGTCTTGCAGAAAGCGAGTTTCTTGAGATATACAAAACAAAGCATTATCCATTATGGCAGGGACGCCCCGCCAGCCCCGGAAAGAATTTCCAGGACTTCATGTTTCACTATATCCTGGATATTGCAAATAAAAAAGGACTGGTTTTCCAGATACATACCGGTATCCAGGAAGGTAGTGGAAACATGCTGTCCAATTCAAACCCGGAGCTTTTGTCAAACCTGTTTATTGAATATCCGGACATTACTTTTGATATTTTCCACATGGGATATCCCTACCAGAACGAATTAACGGTACTGGCAAAAAATTTCCCTAATGTTTTTATTGACATGTGCTGGTCTCATATTGTATCACCAAAAGCGAGTGTGGGGGCCCTGCTGGAATGGATAGACACTGTCCCACTAAATAAGATATCTGCATTTGGAGGTGACTATCTTTTTGTTGATGGCGTTTACGGACATCAGTATCTCGCCAGACAGAATGTGGCAAAAGCACTTTCAATTGCTGTTGAGCAGAAAATATTTGGTCCTGATAAGGCAATGGAAGTTGCAGAAATGGTTTTTTACTCAAATCCGTTAAAAATATTCAGGCTGAAATTAAATTAATGACATATTTAAAAAAGATTGTATTTATTTAATATGATGAGCAAAAAATTAAGAGTACTTAACGCAATAAACAAAGTCAGTCAGGACATATTGCCCACACAAATTGATTATACTCCTGAAATGAAAACGAAAATCATGGGTCTGTTAAAAATCAGCGGGACCCTTATTGATAAAGAACTGGATAATCATATCAAATATTTTTTGTTTGATGACAGGACATCACTGGACAAAGCCACTGGGATCGAGTATGACATCTGGGGTGTAGGATGGGATACGGTTCTTACGGAAGGCTATCACTTCAGACATCACCCACTGCTTGACTCCGATAATCTTTTAAAATACAAATTCCCTGAACCGCATGACAGACTGATTTCCACCTTAAAGGAAGTAGAGGATGAGACAAAAAAAGAGTATTACATTTTATTTGATCAGGGTTGGACCCTTTTTGAAAGATGCTGGCTGCTTCGAGGATATGAAAACACTTTAACAGATTTTTACTGCCGCGAAAAAGAAATAAACTATTTGCTCGATGGCATAACAGATTTTCATATCGGGATGGCCGAAAAGGTTATAAACACGACAGTTGCGGACGGCGTCTATACCGGCGATGATTTTGGCACACAGAGGGGAATGATGATGTCGCCGGAGACCTGGAGAAAATTTTTTAAAAAAAGATATAAAAAGATCTGGGAAATATACAAGAAAAATAACCTGTCTGTTTTTCACCATTCCTGCGGAAACATACTTGCCATACTCCCGGATCTGATAGAAATTGGTTTGGATGTTTTGACCCCGGTTCAGCCGGAAGCGATGGATGTCAGCATGCTCTCAGAAAAGTTTGGCAAGTATTTAACATTTTTTGGAGGGATTAGCACACAAAAAACCCTTCCCTTCGGCAGTCCGGCAGATGTAAGAAACGAAGTCATCGATAGGATAGAAGTGCTTGGCAGAAATTGCGGGTACATAATCTCACCTTCCCACGAGGTCACATCAGATTGTACTCCGGAAAACTTTCTTGCATTATTGGATACATTTAAAGATTATAAAGAAGGCAAAGGTAAAATTAATAATATTTAGCAGCCATTGAAGCACAATCAATTCATGCTGAATAATTCTTAATTTTATAAAAATTTTAATTTCTTCAGCATAAATTATTTTGGAATCATAAATATTAGCGATTTATTCAGCAAGAGCTAATTAATCAATGGACTTCCGGCGAACAAGCCGGTTTTTAGTGAATTATTTGGTTAAACTAAGATTATGATTATGATATTCTGTTCGGAGAATTTACTTTTACTACTATATAAGGTGCTGCCTTTGGATTATTTATTACGTTAAAATAGTATGGAAGGGATTATTTATGCTTTATCACCACTTCAGGAATTATGGCTGCAGATTAAGCACAGATTATCTGTATAAAAATTCAAGAATTGCTGTATTGGAGAATGAATATCTCAGGGTTTCAATTCTTGTAGACAAAGGAACAGACATCTTTGAGTTTTTATACAAGCCAAAAGATACAGACTTTATGTGGCTGTCCCCCTGGGGGATAAAGTCGCCTTCCACATTTGTACCAACAATACCTTCAAAAGAAGGTAATTTTATGGATTACTATGAGGGCGGCTGGCAGGAAATAATTCCTAACTTTGGATTAAGTGTTAACTCACAAGGAACACAGCAGGGCCTGCATGGTGAAATCAGTCTCATTCCATGGGACTTCCAGGTGCTTGAAAACAGTCCTGCGCTAATTTCCATAAAATTTATGGTTAGAACTTACAGAACACCTTTTTATCTTGAAAAAACGCTGACCCTTAAGGCAAATGATGCCAGGCTCTATGTCTCCGAGAGATTAATAAATGAAGGATATGCTGACATAGATCTTATGTGGACGCATCACCCAACGTTTGGAGGTGCGTTCCTGGATGACAGTGTGATTATAGATATACCAAAAAATAAGGTAAAGTATATTTTCAAGCCCGAAAATGAAGGAAAGTATGATGAAGTAAAAGACTCTGAAATAAAATGGCCCAAAATAAGGGGCTACAGCGGAAAAACCATAGATTTCAGCAAATCCCCTACGATAGAAGACGAGAACCAGAGCACTGATGAAATATGTCTGCAATTACTTGAGGATAGCTGGTATGCCGTGACCAATACTGACAAAAAAGTCGGATTTGGCATGAAGTGGGATACCAAAATATTTCCGTATTTATGGATATGGCGAATGTATGGAAAAGGCTGCAAGACTGCGCCATGGTGGGGGAGAGCATCATGTATGGCACTTGAGATGTGTTCAAGCTATTCCCCAACAGGCTTAAATGATGCCATGAAGAATAAAACTGCAGTAAGAATGAAACCACAGCAGGAAGTAAACACGTCCTTTATTGCACTGGCCTATGAGAATGCCGCAGGAATAGGTGGAATAGATTCTGAGGGAAATGTTGTGCAACGATTGTAAACGATAGGAATTTATACAGCTGATTCTTTATTGATTATTAAATTAAAATTCACGAATATTATGTCCCTGGTGCTTGTCTGTCAGTCCTTGTAAAAATCTGTTTTACTGTAAAAAAAACAGATGAATGACAAAGGGAGCATAAATCCCCTGAGAAGTGCAAAAATTCCCTTCAGAGAAGCCTGCTATGGCGCTTCCCTCAGGCTTAAGGTGCCAGGATTTTGTGAGCCTCTTTTAACTTATCAGTAATCCTGATTTTCTGTGGGCACTTTTCTTCGCACTGTCCGCATTCCGTGCAGGAGTCAGCCTGCCTGCCTGTACCGTCAGCGGGCGAAATATTACGGTACTGCCAGGCTGAATTTCCCAGAAGGCCCGTAAGCAGGTAATAATTATATGTCTTTAAAATCCCCGGTATTGCCACATCAGCAGGACAGGGCAGGCAGTACTGGCAGTTTGTGCAGGGAATCAGTTCTTCAACTTTTTTTGCATCTATAAATTTCGTGATTATTTTTCTTTCGGTATCCGTAAAATTTTCATAACTGTTTGCGATAGCCAGATTCTCTTCAACCATTTTAAGGCTTTCCATCCCGGAAAATGCCACACTGATATTGGGGTTTGAAAATACAAATTTAAATGCAAGCTCATGGATTTTGCTCACAGAACCTGACATTTTCTCCTTGAAATACCCGAGCTCCTTTACGCGCCCTCCGCCGAGTGGCCCCATGACAAATACTCCAAGCCCTTTTTCCACAGCATAGCAGATAGCTTCTTCATTTGCCCTGTCCAGAATATTGTACTGGCATAGAACAGCTTCAAACACATTTGTGTCTATAATTTTTTTCATTACATCGGGGCTGTCGTGAAACGAAAAGGCCAGATGGCTTATCAAGCCTTCCTCTTTTGCCTTTAATGCTTCATCCAGCAAGCCAAGCTTCAGGACCTTTTCTGTAAAATACTCATCATTTAAAGTATGCAGATGATAAAAGTCTATATGGTTACCGTCAAGGCTCTTTATCTGTTCCTCAAGGTAAAATCGAAAATCTGATTTTTTACCGGCGAGCCAGGTAGGAAACTTGGTTGAAAGATAGATTTTCCCGTTTCCGGGAGCAGTTTTTGCTTCTTTCGAGTCGGGAAAATCCCTTCCATGTCCTGTTTTTACTGTAATTTTCTTCCAGGCATTCAGTGCTTTCCCAACAACCTTTTCGCTCTGATTGGAACAATAAGGGTAAGCAGTATCTATAATGTTTACGCCCAGCTCGAAAGCTCTGTGAATCATTTTGACGGATTCATCTTCGCAGACTGTCTTGTCTGAGCCGGTGCCGCTCATAGGGAGGCGCATGGCCCCGAATCCCAAAACAGATACTTTTTTACCGGTTTTTCCTATTTCCCTGTATTCCATGATTATTCCTTATTTTATTGTGTGTAAGTTATTTTAACATACAATTTATAAAATCTGTTTTTTTGTATAGTAAATTAATAATTCCAAATAAAAAATCAAAAAGGCGGTCTTTTTGCTACATCAGAACAAGCATGCTGCATTGTTTTACTGCAATTTAAGCTATAAAGGAAATAAGCATAAAAGCATAAGTCTCTGGCTTTGGAAGTCTTAGTTTTTAAATATCCAATTGGTTTCATGCTCTGTTTCAGGTACTTATCAGATAAAGTAATTCGGAAATTATATTAGTATATATAGTAATATACTATCAAAATAGGGTATTGCGCTTTTTACCGGTATAATGCTTTTTACTTGTTTTATTTATTCTTCCTTATTTGCTCCACCCAGCGAATCCGCCCAGTTCTCCGGAAAACCTTCATAGTATTTTTTTTCTTCAAGCTTATATCGATTCCAGATACTCGCCCTTATGATGGAAGGCACGCCGACAATTATCAGGTAAAACCATCCAAGCCATAGAGATTGTATTGTATGGCCGTACTCATGCTTTATTACCCTTAAGTCATTTATATAAGCATCATTTAAAAAAATCATAAAAGAAAGCGATATGCCCCCGGGAAAGCTTTTAACAAAATAAACCTTTGAGTCTTTGTAGTCAACTATCTGTGTGATTCTCTTTTTCAATATGGCATAAAAGATCAGGGCCAGCAGTATCTGAGGCAGTTCCCATAATACAAAAAATTTTCTTGCCATTTATTTCTCCCTGTATCTGCGAGGATCCTTGTAAATTGAAAACCTGTATATATTATAAGTAAGTTTCCGGAGAATATCTTGCTTTTTAAGAGAGTATTTTGTGAAATTATATTTGAATTTGATGGAAAAATGCCTTTTGTTTGGAAAAGGGCCGGCCTCCCTGTCATAGGGTTTCTTTGCGCAGGACAATCGCAGATTTAAACCGGGCAAAACCAGCTTTTAGTACAGGAAGAGCTTTAATTGAAGGAGCAGATGTCATTTTAAGCCGAAACAGAAAATAATTACAAGTTCCTTTTTAAGCTTTATCAAATTTGCTATATAATATTGCTGTATAATATCTGCAAAAGATTAAAAATGTACGGCATCTTAAAAAAAGTTATATTTCTGAAGAGTGTGTGGCATCTTAAAAAATGATATGTTTTTAATAGGTCAGCAGTATTAGATAAATGTCAGGCGTCTCTATTTTTTAATTTTATGGATTTGATTTAATGATTTCAAACGACCTTTTTTTAAAAATCTTTGAAGCCGCAAGCATGCAAAGGTGGAACGACCAGGTACGCGCCACCGAAATGAGTGAGCTTGACAAACAGGCACATAAGATGGTCGTGGCCTATGTCATTGCCAGGCTGGAGGAAGATGCCGGCAACAAGGGCGTAAATCGGACACTTCTTATAAAGTATGGCCTCTATGAATATCTCCAGCGGATTGTTTTAACCGATTTAAAGCCACCGTTGTTTTATGAGATCAAACAGAACAGGGAAAAATATTTAAAACTTAACCTTTGGGTTTATGCAAAAATCTATCCTTTTATAAAAGATTTGGGCAGCGAGTTCTGTGAGGGTTTTAAAGATTATATTCTAAGCGAAACAGAAACAATCCAAACAGAAACAATCCAAACAGATACAATCCAAACCGAAACAATCGAATCCGATATTAACCGCAGCATAATAAGTGCTGCCCATTTTTATGTGACAAAATGGGAATATGACATTATCAGCAGGTTTAACCCCGGCGGGTACCAGGTAGAGGAAATAAAAGGCAGTATAGAAAAAGAGCAGGAAAAATTTGCTCAAATCCCGGGTGTCAGAAGTTTATTAAGTTCACCAAAACTTCTTTCTTTTATCAATATCTGTGGACAGCTAAGGTACCAGGTAAGGTGGAGCCATATTTACAGGGTTCCCAGAACATCAGTTTTGGGGCATATGTTAATTGTCGCAATATTTTCATATCTTTTTTCCTGCATTGGCGGCAATGATTCCCAAAAAACTCTTAACAATTACTTTACGGGACTTTTTCATGATTTGCCGGAAGTTCTTACCAGAGATATTATAAACCCTGTAAAAAAATCAGTTGAGGGTCTTGATGAACTTATAAAAGACTATGAGAAGAGCGAGATGGACAAGCGCATATACAATCTGCTTCCGGAAAAATGGCACAGTGAAATGAGAATGTATACGGAAGATGAGTTTGGGGACACTCCGCAAAGGGATGGAAGGTTAGTAAAGGCTGCAGATGATTTGGGGGCCTTTATTGAAGCTTATCTTTCAATAAAAAACGGAATAAAAAATGAAAACCTCGAAAATGCAATGACTAATGTTCGGGCAAAATATAAAGATTTTAAATTACCAGGTGTCGATTTTAATAAAATATATAACCGGTTTTATGCGGATATGAGCTCAAATGATAGGATTTGATGATTAAATTTAATTAATGTGCCACTAAAAGACTGGCTCTCCAAATAATTTGATTAATTGATCGGCTAATTAAATGATTGGATAATCTGGCTGGCTGCTGTTGAATAATTGGCCAAAACAAACAGGATAAAATAATTTTTTTAAGCTAAATTTTGACAGTTGGCTCAACTAAAATTGAGCTAACCAGCAGAAACTTATTAACTCATCAGAAAGCAGTCGGTAGGGATATCAACGCAGAAAGCAAATAAAACCTCACTCATGGAAAAAAACAATATCATATCCAAATCTGCATATTTAATATATCTGCAGTGCCCCAAATATCTTTGGCATCACATTAATGACAGGGAAAACATTCCGGAAGCTGATTTAAGAGCCAGGTTTAATTTTAAAGCAAGCCATTTTACAGGCAGCCTTGCAAAAAAATGTTTTCCGGACGGAGTGCAGATTGATACTGAAAGGGGCAAACAGCAGGATAACCTTAAGACGCTAAAACTTATGAATTTAAGAAAACCCTTGTTTGGTGCGGGTTTTTTATGTAAAAATGCCTGTTTTTTTAATGGCCAGGATTATGGCATTTATGCAAGAGCCGATATATTAGTTCCAGCTGAAAACGAGCTGGCCGGTTTTGGACAGCATTATGGTGAG
This sequence comes from uncultured Actinomycetota bacterium, assembly GCA_964398155.1. GTDB lineage: Bacteria > Actinomycetota > Humimicrobiia > Humimicrobiales > Humimicrobiaceae > JAMDDL01. The sequence continues at coordinate 10,194 of CAYNMO010000059.1, forward strand.
TCCGTGATTTTGCCAGGTGATGCATGCCCAGATGCAGACACTGCTTCTTTACAGGATGGATTTGCCGAAAGCGATATTAACAGATCAGAAAAAAACGCTGGCCCCGGCGAAGAAGGCTGGGACATTGTAGAAGTCAAAATTACAACTGGTGTAAAGAAAATAAATATTTACGAAATTGCATTTCAAAGGCATTGCTACCGTGCAGCAGGCATTAATATAAGGAACTGCTATGTAATGAATATAAACTCAGATTACATTTTAAACGGAGAAATAAATCCTTTTGAATTGTTTAAAATAACAGAAATCACTGCCAGCATTGAAAAGTTAAACCTGGACATCGAAAAGGATATTGAAAATATAGCCGAGATTATTTCCGGTGAATGTCCCCCGAAGGTAAATCCCGGCAAATTCTGCAGCAAGCCATTTAACTGTCCCTTGAAAAAAAACTGCTGGGAATCAGTCAGCAATAAAAATATCCTGTTTTTGTATTCCATAAATCATAAGATGATAAAAAGACTAAACGAATCTGATATCGGGGACATAAGCGATATTCCGCTCGATTTCAGCGGGATAAATGAAAAACAGAGGGTGCAGATAGAGAACACAAAAAACGGGACAAAATATATCGACAAGGAAGCTATTTCAGATTTTTTAAAACAGATAAATTATCCGGTATTCTTTTTGGATTTTGAGACTTTTGCATCCCCCATCCCCCTCATTGAAAACACAAGACCCTACCAGAGCATACCTTTTCAGTTTTCACTACATGTTTTGAGAAAGCTTAAAGGGGACCTTGAGCACCACTTCTTCCTGGCAGACGGCATAAGTGATCCCAGGCCGGCTCTGCTCGCAAGCCTTAGAGAGTGGTTTGGTTTTGGGAAAAGCAACAAATCATTCAGGGGCAGCGTAATTGTTTATGATGAATCTTTTGAACATTCTATCCTTCGGGACCTGGTGGTGTTTGACACCGGACATGCCAGCTGGTTATTTAAAATTGCAGCCAGAATAGTCGATCTGTATAATCCTTTTAAAAATTTTTATTATTACAATTCAATCCAAAAGGGCAGCGCCTCAATTAAAAAAGTCCTGCCCGCACTGACAGAAAAAAGTTATAACGAAATGGCTATCTCAAATGGTGATATTGCCGCCATAAGTTTTTTGGAAGGGTCCAATCTCTGGAAAGAAGCTACACTTGGCATCAGCCAATCCACATATGGTATAAAAAATACTCCTGATGTTAATATTGGACAAAATTCCGGCGAAAACGTTCGCCCAAATACTTTTAAAAATGAGTTTACTGCCCAGAATACAGATGAAGTAAGGGTTAATCTTCTCGAATACTGCAAACTTGATACCGAAAGCCTTTATTATATTATGCTGGCGCTGGAAAAACTTATAATATAGGTGTTTTTGTGCTAATATTGTTTTTTTATCCGGCGAAGGTTAAAAGTAACCGGGTATAATGATAATCAGTGGTTTGAAAAGTAAACAAATTTTACCAAACACTATATAAAATTTAAAAGGGTATGGAGGAAAAAATGGCAAAGCAATGTATGGAATGCGGCAAAGAAATAAAAGTGGAAACTGATTCACCTTACTGCGCAAAATGTGATGAGTTGCTCGACAAAAGGTTTGAATCAATAGAGGACAATATAGTTGTATACAAGGAACTGATGGAAACCGAGATTACAGTGCTTAACAAGTTTGAAAAAGAAGACATAATTGATATGTACACCAGGATTTTTGAGAAATTTAAAGAGGGCGAAGAATTCACCGAAGATCAGGTGAGAGTGCTGGCACATCTTAGAAACTCCTTCAGCCTTACTGAGCAGGATCTTGGCAAAGAGAAAATAGTGGAGTATAAGGAAGGCTCACACCCCAAAGTCATTGATAAAGACAAATGTCCGGATTGCGGAAAAGATGTAA
>CAYNMO010000060.1:0-2069 GCA_964398155.1 uncultured Actinomycetota bacterium
TAGGCGTCATTTGAAAGATTTTTATTTTCAAATTCCTGACTGTTTATAAAACCTGCTGCAACTGCTGCACCTGTTAAGGAGCGGTTTAGAAGTGCATTTACCCAGCCCGCAAGTCCTCCGGCATCTGGCTGTCTGTCAAGGCATTGCTGATAAAACCTTGTTACAAAAGCATTCACGTCCGAAGTTGAATCGGCAAGAAGCGGCTTTGACGCACCCGTCATCGGCAAAACCAATGCAAAAACAAATAAAGTCACAACCAAAACCAAAAAGTATTTTATTTTAACTTTCATTATCCTGGTCCTTTTTACTTAATTAATAATTATTAAATATTTAAATTTAAAACCCTTGGGTTTAATTTTATACTGACCGCGCCAAAAAAGTTAAAAAATATACTAATTTAAGTTTACACAGATGAAATATTTATAAAAAAACTAAAATCATGTTGCCAGAAACCAATCGACCGGTTTCTGGCAACATATAAAAATTTTCTATGTCAGCTTAAAGTTTTCTCTCTTTTACTGCTTTTATCATCTCTATAGCATTTTTTTCAACCTGAGCCGGATCGATATTTAATCTGGCGACCCCTGTTCTGATAGCAGCTTCTGCAACTTTTTTAGCAACATTTGGGGCTATTCTTAAATCAAAAGGTCTGGGAATAATATAATCGTTGGTTAATTCACTGTCAGCTACCAGTTCTGCAATTGCATAGGCTGCTGCAATTTTCATATCATCATTAATATCTGTGGACCTGACATCAAGAGCCCCTCTGAAAATACCGGGAAATGCCAGTACATTATTTACCTGATTTGGATAATCTGAGCGACCGGTGGCAATTATATTTATTCCGGCTGCTTTTGCATCAACCAGATTGATTTCCGGCTCGGGATTTGCAAGAGCAAAAACTATCGGGTTTTTATCCATTTTGCCAACCATTTCCTTAGTGAGCGTTCCAGCCACAGATACTCCTACAAAAACATTTCTTCCGGCAATTACATCAGACAGTTTTCCTTTTATGCCTTCAGAGTTTGTAATCTCTGCTATCTCATCTTTGGAGGAATTCATTCCTTCCGGTCTGTTTTTATAAATGGCTCCTTTTGTATCACATGCGATAATGTCTTTTATTCCAAGTTTTACAAAAAGCTTTATAATACTTACACCAGCAGCGCCGACACCATTTATTATAACTTTAAGATCCTGCCACTTTTGACCTTTAATCTTCATTGCATTAATAAGACCAGCAGTTGTAACAACTGCTGTTCCGTGCTGGTCGTCATGGAAAATAATCATACCGGTCTCTTTTTTAAGTCTTTCCTCAATTTCAAAACATCTTGGAGCTGAAATGTCTTCCAGATTTATTCCGCTGAAGCTTGGCTCCAAAAGTTTCACAGTTTCAACTATGGTATTTGCATCCTGCGAGCCAAGGCAAAGCGGAAATGCATTCACTGCACCAAATTCTTTAAACAATACGCATTTGCCTTCCATAACAGGAAGACCGGCAAGTGCGCCTATGTTGCCAAGCCCTAAAACAGCTGAGCCGTCACTTACAACTGCAATCATGTTCCCTATTGAAGTGTATTTATATCTTAACATCGGGTCTTTCTGAATTCGCAGGCAGGGCTCAGCAACTCCGGGGCTGTAAGCCATTGCAAGATCATGCTTGTCGTTTACCTGTACTTTACTGATTACACTGATTTTGCCAGTATATTTTTCATGCATTTCAACTGCTTCGTCGTAAATACTCAATTTTTTGTTCCTCTCTTAGAATATTAAAAATTATATATAACTATTTTTTTGCAATTCTGACAACTATTTTTACAAAATTTGCAATTATCTGAATTATCAAAATAAGAATTATTATGCCCAGAACTATTTTTAAAATTAATGGCAGCAGCTGCACAACTTTATCATAAGGTATTATGTTGAAATCAAAAGGAAACATAATCAGAATATTACCCAGTATTGCAATTGCAAATATGGCGCTTACAAGCTCAACCACTCTTGCCAGAATGTATTTATCCAGAATCAGCAGCATAATGCTTCCTGCAGCTATTATAATAAGACCTGCGGTA
>CAYNMO010000060.1:2079-12118 GCA_964398155.1 uncultured Actinomycetota bacterium
TATATCCTGGAAGCCTTCCGTAAGCAGACTAAATTTATGCCATGTTAACATGCCATTTGACTGCTCATACTGGAAATAAGCAATGTAGCTGCTGTAAAAATTAAAGAATATTATTAAAACAAGACTCCATAATATATTCCATACATGCGCAAAAGCTCTTAGGCCCCTCTTTTCTTCATATAATTCATCATCGCTGTCGGCTCTCTGGTTTTTGAAGCCATAAGATTTATTTTGTAAATCTTTTTGGGATGGCTTGGGTGTGTTTGCGGGTCCCGGCTCGCGGTTTTCATAATTATCTCTCATCCTGCCATCTTCCATTTCCACCTCCTCATAATAAATAATATCAATTTAAAAGCCTAATTATATTACTTTTATTGAAATAAAAAAACTTATGCTTTATTTGTGCCTTATTTACGCCTTATTTAAAAAACACTGCTTAACTTAAAAATGTCTTTAAATTAATTTATTTAGATATATTTTCTTATATAATAATGATCGTTTTTTGTTATTATATAATAATATAAAATAATGCAAAGTCAGGTTTTATAAGAAAGCTTTAGCTTCGGGGGAAACAAATGACTTTTTTTAAAATACATATTTGTCTAACCTGAACAAAAGATTTAAATATAATAAGCTGATTTTAAAACTAAAAATTTATTTTTTAGAAAGGATGAAGAAATGGTAGAAGTTTTAAGGTTTAAAAAAGAAGACATGCTCTCTTATGTTGTCAAATATATGGGTAAGCTTGGTGTACCCCAGGAAGACGCAAAGATTGCAGGAGATGTACTTTTAAGTGCAGATATCAGAGGGACGGACTCTCATGGACTTATCAGGCTGGCTTCATATTATGGAAACAGGCTTAGAAGTAAAGCCATCAATCCATTAACTCCTATTAAAATTATTTCAGAAACAGACACGACAGCATTAATAGACGGTGGAAACGGATGCGGGCAGGTTGCATCATACAAGGCAATGAAACTTGCAATGGAAAAAGCAAAAAAAAGCAGTGTGGGAATTGTAACAGTAAGACACAGCGACCACTATGGTATAGCTGCATATTACGCAATGATGGCTCTCGAAGAGGATATGCTTGGCATAAGCATGACAAATTCACAGCCTCTTGTTGCTCCGACATATGGTAAGTCAGCTGTCCTTGGAACAAACCCTATTGCTGTAGCTGCTCCGTCCGATAAAGAGTATCCTTACGTACTTGACATGGCTACAAGCACTGTCCCAATAGGAAGAGTAAAAGTATACGAAAAAGAAGGCAAAAAAATACCACTGGGTTGGGCTCTTGACAGCGACGGCGTTATTACCGATGATCCCAAAAAGTGTCAGTCAGGCTATATTGGAGCTTTAATGCCTTTGGGTGGAACAGATATAATGAGAGGCTATAAAGGATACGGCCTTGCACTCCTTGTTGAGATATTGTGCGGAGTCCTTTCCGGTGGATCAGCACTTACGGAAATAGGTTTTCCTCACGAAACAAGAGAAGCAGATGTCAGCCATTTCTTCCTTGCTTTAAATATCAATGCATTCAGGCCTGTGATAGATTTTAAAAAGCAGATGGATCATGTAATCCAGATGCTTAAAGCTTCTCCTAAAGCACCGGGCCATGACCGTATCTATGTTGCTGGAGAAAAGGAATTCGATAATGCAAAATACAATGAAGAACACGGAATTCCTGTAATTGCGCCTGTAATCGAAGACCTGAAAAACGATGGGGAGAAAATGGGTCTGCCTTTTGATATTCAGCCTATAAGCAGGGAGACGAAATAGGATTTTACGTCATTTATCCTAAAAGAAAGAATATTGTAATTTTAATAACAATAGTGTGTTATTTTGTTTGCTCTAATTAAAATTTACAATTTGATTATTTAAAAAAAACAGGTATTAAAGGCTTAAGAATCAAGTTATATTTGTGATATAAAATTGTTGTCTTTTATATAAAAAACGGAGCAGTCTGTCTGCTCCGTTTTTTATTCCTATTCCTGGTTTAATCACAATTTCATTTTCTTTTAATCCAGGAAATAAATTTATTATATTGAAATTATCTGTAAAAATATTTTTATTCTTGCTCATATCCAAAATATGGCAGCATCGTTACCAGGACAAACTGATTCAGATTCCTGCAGGCTTTCGTCATATTTTTTAAACTTCTCATAACTGAAACAGCTTTTGTTCTGGAAAATAATAATTCCAGCAGACAGCAAAACCTGGAATAAATACCGCCCTCATTAAATCTTATAATTAATTCAGGTATTGGTTCATTCGGACTGTCCGATATGGATCTTATACATATGACCGGAATATCCTTTTGAGTGGCATTATCTGCAATATAATAGCTTTCCATATCTATAGCTTCAACGCCTTGTGTTTTATTTAAAATATCCATATCGCTTTTATTAGTCACAACGTATGAGACAAGGCCTCCCGAAACCATAAATAACTTTACATTTTTGTTATTTGATTCCCACTTGTTTTTTAATAATTCAAAATTTCCATTTAGAGCTTCGAAAGCTGCTTTCATTTCATCCTTTTCATATAAATTATAATTGTCCATATCTGCATTTGTTACTTTTTTGCCAAATGGAAGATATAAAGTATTTGCAGCATTTCCAACTCCCTGCTCATATTCTTCAACGCTGCCTTCTTCTGGGTTTTGTGTCTGAATATAAGCATTACTTGCTTTATGTGGAATTATTTTCCCACCCGAATTAAACCATTCAAGGTTTTTAATTGAATTATAAAAAACCAGATCGCCTGTTTTAAGCCAGTCAGCAAGTGCTCCGCTTATTCCCTGGATTATAAAAACAGGATTTTTCAGATTCAGTTCTGTAACCAGAGAGACATCAGCTATTGAATTTGAGCTCCCCATCCCGGTAATACAGATTATTATTCTTTTGTTTTGTATTAATCCATCAAAAATAAGTGTACTTTTGTTTTTTATTACTTCTTTTACTTTAATGGTTTTAAGTAAAGCAAAAGCTTCTTTTTTGAAAGCTGCAAAAATTACGAGCATCATAGCCTTTCATTTTAAAATAATAAGCCTGTGGTATATTTTTTTAAAAATATTTCGTCTCTTTTAACTGATTTGCCGCCAAACTAAATTTTTTAAAATAAACTTTTTTTATGAAAATAAATTTAAACTCTTCCCTGTCCTGCCACTTTAATTTTAATGCTTTTAATTTATTTTATGGCACAAACTATTTAATATAAACGCTGAAAATAAAATATTTTATATGTACTTGACTATTTGCGCAAATACATATTTAATATAATACATATGATTTATATCAATATTGGCAAAATAAAAAAAATCTACCCCCTTCCTAAAACTGCATGGACAGAAAATAGAAGTTTTTTGTTTCTTTTAGGTTTATTCTTACTGATAATTTTCTTAATAACGGCTCTTATTGTTTTCTTTTCTTTTCATGGCAAACTTTACGGCGAAGAAAACCCTCAAAGCAGTAATTATCATAATAGTTCTCCAAATTCAACAAAAGTTCCTTTTATTTTACCACTTGATGGAGAAACTGTTTTGGGATTTAGAGATGATTATTTTTATAATGAAAAAAATACTGCAAGAAAACATACGGGGATAGATATTAAGGGAGATTTCAACCAGAATGTTTTTTCATCCGGGGATGGTGTAGTATCCTATATCGGCTTCTCACCGACGGGGGGAAGAACTATAGTTGTAAGACATAATGAAAATATCAGAACAACCTACCTTAATCTTTTAAGCATATTTGTTTCAAATGGAGATTACGTAAATCAGGGAGAAGTAATAGGGACCATTGGCGGAAATGATGACCCTTCTTATTTAGCGGAAAGCCACCTTCATTTTGGTATAATTTATAATGGTTTTTATCTGGATCCCCAGGATGTTTTGAATATAAGCTATAAAAACATCACAAGTTTTGTTAGTATCAAATATCTGGAGAATGATTTTTGTCTGAAATAATATGGATCTGGTGCTTCAAATAAAGAGCTTCTGATTTGTTCAGCACATAATCAGACATTTATATTTTATTATCTGGTTTATAGCAGACAATTGACTAAAAGGTCTGACTTATGCCTCAAAGTCAGGAAATTTCCGGTGGCTAAGCTTATGATAATTTTAAGCCTTGCCCAAACAATTAATCATTAAAACCAGATTAATTACCAGAGCCTTTCAATTATCTTTACGATTTTTGTTTTAAATAATACATTTAAGAATGTAAATAATATTACTTAAATTATCTTTATAGATTTGCTTAAATAGCTTTGTCAGATAAATATTTACAACAGCAAGGGTGTTTATTTTACTACAGGATAACCCTTTTTCTCCCATTCAGTAATTCCCCCCAGCATATTATAAACAGGGTTATAGTTATTTTTTAGAAGAATAGCTGCAGCCTGAGAGCTTCTGTTGCCGCTTCTGCAATATATAATTACCGGCTTACCAGATGGTATTTCCGAAAGCCTGTTTTCAAGTTCCGTAACTGGAATAAGGATGGAATTTTCTAAAAATCCACTACTATATTCTTCCTTAGTTCTTACATCCAGGAGAAAATATTTATTTTTATCTTCTAACATTACAGCTGTGTCCTCAACGCTGATGTTTTGTATCTCATTTTTTACCGGAATTGTCTGGGCAACAGTGGTACTCTGCAAAGAAGACTCCGACTGAACTGATGTTTCTGAAATTTTAAGGCTGGCTGCCTGGCTTTCCTCGCCTGAACAGGAAAAAATAAAGGAACATGCAGTCACTAACGAAGCAGTCAGGATAATAAAAACCAAAAGATTGCCTGCTGTATTTTTAAGATTTTTCAAAAGTTACCTTCTCTTACGAATTATAAACTTTGTATCACTTGTTTGCCGCTAAAATAAGATTCTATATTTTCAACTTCTTCATTAATTTTTTTTGTTATGTTTTCTTTTTTAACTCCAAACTCTATGATATTGAGAGTAGTGTTAATTTTGGAAAATGTTTTTCTTAAAGTCCCTTTAATCTCAGGTTTTTCTCCGCAGTCACTTACACTCACCTGCAGATAGTCCTCTCCGTCTGTAGTGGAGATAAACTTTATATGTCCAAGCTTTTCACAGCCGTTAAGATTTAGAAATTCCATTAACTTGTCGGCAAACTCCAGGATTTTTTTTAAGAATTCTTCTTTATTGATCAAACCAGGAGCCGTAAGAACAATTTTTTTTGTTAATGTTACGGAATCAGTATCATTCATATTTTTTATGCACAAAGATATTAAGATTTAGCTTATATAGAGAATTATAAAAAATTAATGATATTTTAAGGCTTTGATTTATGGTAAATCTAATTAGATTTAAATCTACTTTAAAAACATTTAAAATGCAATAATATGATTAAAAATTCCCTAATATTGCATCCTAACCTGATTCATGAATCAAACATTTAGTCTGGTATTCACCTGATTTCGGCTTGCACTTAATGTGGCATTAAAGCATTAGAATAATTGGGGCAATTTCAATATGTCTCGGATACTTTAGTGGAGCGGATATCTGATATATTATAAGTTCCCGTACTGCTTTCATGATTATCAAAGTTTTTAGGCAGGTCTCTTTTTAATATATGCTTATATATAGCTCTGCCAAGTCCGGAGTTATTGTTTTCATCAGCTATTATGTCGGCAATTTCCAGTAATTCAGGATAAGAGTTTTTGACTGCAATCTTAAGTCCTGAAGCTTTAAAAAGACTTATATCATTATGGCTGTCACCAAAAGAAACTACTTCGTCTTTATTAATGCCTAACTTCTTAATAAGGTCAGTTAACGCATTCCCTTTGGAAGCATCGAGATTTAATATATCAAAAAAATAATTACCTGAACGTACCACCTGAAGCAGGCCGCTGTAAGTTTTCCTGATAAATAAATCCATGGGATCGTCTTCATTTATGGGAATTGAAATGGTGGCTGCATTATTCCTGAAATATTCTGAAGCAAGATCTTCGGTTTTATTTATTTTTTCCCCTATTCCTCTTATGTAATTCATTGGGTCTGTGTATTCCTGGCAGAATATCTGGCCGGCTATGGTCGCAACAACAGGCTCATGTCCCTTCTGTCTTATTTGTTTTATGACATCAAGATATAGATCCACAGGAATTTTAACAAAATTTGTTATTTTTCTCTCGGGTGTTATTACAACGGCTCCGCCCAGAGTAATCTGGGGAAGCTTCAGTCCAAGTTCTTCTAAGATAAAAATTATGGAATCAAATGACTTGCCAGTTGCAATGATTACGTTTATCCCCTCAGCAATACAGTCTGAAAGAGCTCTTATATTTAATTCTGTTAATCTGGAACTGCTGTCAAGCAGTGTACCGTCAACATCTGTTACCAGTAATTTATACATTTTCCTGTTATTTTTAATCTGCTTAAAATTTTTATAAGTCTGGCAATTTTACCAGTTATTTACTGCAAAACCAATTATAAAAAATATGGATTTTCCAGGTAGCCTAAAAATGTTTGCATGTATTTTGCCGCATCGTATCCATCAATTACTCTGTGGTCCACAGCAACAGATACATTCATAAGATATTCCTGACTTATTTTATTTTTTTCATCCATTACCAGATTTTTATATACTTCACCAATAGTGAGAATAGCTGTCTGCGGCGGATTAATTATTGCAGTAAATGATCTTACATGAAACATGCCAAGATTGGAAACAGTAAAAGTTGCGCCTGTTATTTCGTCAATGTTTATTGTATTGTTTTTTACCCGGTCTATCAGATCGATTCTTTTTTTGGCAATTGAAGCAACTGATATTTTATCAGCATTAAAAATAACCGGAACAATAAGGCCTTTTTCTCCGGCAACTGCCATTCCTATATTTATTGCATCATAGATAGTTACCGTCTCACCAACAAGAGTCGAGTTAAGTTTATTGTTTTCTCTTAATGCCATTGCAGCTGATTTTAAAATAAAATCAGTATATGTTAATTTTACCTGAAATAATTCATAGGCTTTTTTTTGTAAATTATCTTTAAGCAAAACGAGCTCAGTGACATTGGCAACCCCAGTTATTGTGATATGAGGAATAGTTTGTTTTGATAAAACCATTTTGTCGGCAATAATCTTTCTTATTCCCTCAATTTTAAAAACTGAACTGGCCGTATTGCCGATTATGCCGGCAGACAAAACTACCGGGGTGCTCTCAGCTTTTTTATTTACCTCTGAGACAGCGCTTTGGTAATTAATAATATCATTTTTGACAATTCTGCTTCTTGGTCCGGAACCCTTAATATAAATGCTTTTATAATCGATACCCAGAGCTCTGGCTGTTTTTCTTGCCAGAGGAGTTATAAATATTTTTTTATTAACTGATATATTTTTACCGGTTTCAGAATTTATTAAATTACTGTCTTCTGTTTCCGGTTTGATAGTTTTATCGACTTCTTTAATTTTCTGATCCTGACTGATTTGGGTGGGTTTTAAAGTGCTGCCCGTCCCGGATAAAATCTCAGGAATTTTTTCATCAGCATTCCCTATGTATGCAACAACTTCCGTTACTGGTACTTCTTCTCCTGCAAAATGTGTTATTTTTTTTAAAATTCCATTATTATAGCTTTCGACCTCCAGAGAGACTTTGTCAGTCATTACCTCAAAAAGGATATCTCCCTCTTCAATCGTGTCGCCTTCCTTTTTAATCCATCTCTCAATTTTTCCGGTCTCCATGGTAAGGCCTAATTTAGGCATTATTACCTCAAACATCTTTTCTCCTTTGTATTTAAAACGGGAAAGTTAAATTGATTTTAAAACATCCAGTACACCTTTTTTTATCCTGTCTGTATTTGGAATCATTTCATCTTCAAGAACAAGACTATATGGTACCGGACAATTCCTGCCCGAAACTCTAAGTACTGGTGCATCCAGATAATCAAATCCTTTTTCGACAACCTGTGCTACGACTTCACCCATAAAACCTCCAAAACCGCATGCTTCTTCAACACACAAAAGCTTGCCTGTTTTTTCAATTGAATTAAGAATTATGTCAAGATCAAGAGGTCTTAGAGTTCTCAAATCTATCACTTCGCAATCTATGCCTTCTTCACTCAGTATTTGTGCAGTTTCAAGTGATTTTTGTACCATAAATGATGCAGCCACTATTGTAATATCCTTTCCGGTTCTTTTGATTACCCCTTTTCCAAGAGGTATCTCGTACAGCTCTTGTGGTACATGCTCAATAAATTTTTTATTTTTGTATAAAAGTTTATGTTCAATAAAAATTACAGGATTATTGTCCCTGATTGATGAAACCAGCAGACCCTTTGCATCATATGGGCTTGAAGGCATAACCACTTTTAACCCGGGTATATGAGCAACAATAGACTCCAGACTTTGTGAATGCTGGCCTGCTGCACCTGTGCCTCCACCTCCGGCAGTCCTTAGTACAAATGGAACTTTGGCTTTGCCGCCAAACATATATCTTATTTTTGCAGCCTGATTTGCAATTTCATCCATGGCTATGGTTAAAAAATCAGAAAACATCATTTCAACTATCGGGCGCATCCCTGTAAGGGCACTCCCTGTAGCTACTCCTACAATGGCATCCTCGGAAATAGGGGTATTTATTATCCTGTTTTTCCCAAACTTTTCAAGCATGCCTACTGAAACTCCAAATGCTCCGCCATATTCTGCAACATCTTCTCCGATAAGGTAAACTTTCTCATCCTGTTCCATAATCTGAAAAATTGTTTCTCTTATCGCTTCCAGATATGTTAAATCTCTGCTTATGGTACTATTCATAATAAACATCCTCCTCGACTTCAGATCTTTGCGGGAAAGGACTTGCCTGTGCAAACTCAACTGCCTGAGACATTTCGTCTTCCACTTCCTTTTCCACTTTTGCAAACAAATCCTCATCCATAATTTTATTTTCAAATAAATAATTTTTATAAATTTTTATTGGATCTTTTTCCATCCATTCTTTTACTTCTTCTTTGGTTCTGTAAGCCTGTGCATCGCTTTTGGAATGACCTTTATGTCTATAAGTAATACACTCTACAAGCACAGGACCTTTACCATTTCTGGTGTAATCTTCAAAATACTTAATAGTATTAAATACTTCAACAACATTATTGCCATCAATAGTTATACCTTCAATCCCATAAGAAGCTTTTCTGTCTGAAATCCTGCTTATATTAAAAGCTTCCTCAAAAGGCATGGACATCGCATACTTATTGTTTTCGCATACATAAATTATAGGCAGATCCCATATTGAAGCCATATTTAATGCTCCGTGGAAATTACCCCTGTTTGAAGCTCCATCGCCAAAAAAACAAACTACTATTTTATTTGATTTAGTCAGCTTTGCTGTAAGTGCGGCTCCGGTAGCAATATCAATACTTCCCCCAACAATACCATTAGCGCCAAGATTTCCGGAATCAATATCTGCAATGTGCATGGATCCTCCCTTGCCCTTGCAGTAGCCTGTCTTTTTGCCAAGCAGCTCAGCCATCATTAAGTCAAGTCTTGCATTTTTTGCAATACAGTGGCCATGACCTCTGTGAGTGGATGAAATATAGTCATCCTCTCTGATGGCAGCAACAGCTCCAACTGCAACTGCCTCTTCACCGGAATACAGGTGGCATGTTCCGTGAATCATGCCCCTTATAATAAACTGTTCTGTCTGCATTTCAAATTTCCTGATTGCGAGCATCTTTTTTAAAATATTGATTTTATTTTCTTTTGGCAAGCCGGAAAAGCTGTCCTCTATTACTGCTGTTTTTTTTGTTTTCTGTTCATCCGTGTATGCTTTTGCTGACATTTATTTCTCCCTGTTACTAGTCTATGCATTTATTGATCTGGCCGTAGTCTCATCAGTCATAAGAATGCTGATAATACCGCTTTTTAAAGCAGCCTTCATAACTTCTTTTTTTCTTTCACCTACCGCTATTAAAATTACATTTTTTACTTTTCTTAATTTGTCAAATGAAAGCGTTATTGTTCTCCTGTCTACCATGTTTGACACAACATTTCCGTTTTTATCTATGGAGCTTAAATTAACAACACCTTCAACACC
>CAYNMO010000061.1:0-10883 GCA_964398155.1 uncultured Actinomycetota bacterium
TCTGCTGGTTATATAAAGCCAGGATTATTTTGGCAGCTTCTCTTTCTCTTGCAAAAGCTCCCCCTTGTTGACCAGGTTCGCCATTTCTATGCCTGTTTCTGCTAAGTGCAAGAGCTTCCTCTCCGTTAAGATGATGCACGCCGGCAGTGAGATAGCATCCTGAAAAAGAATCAGATAAATTTTCTTTTACTTCTATGGTTACTCCGCCAAGTAAATCTATAAGGGGTTTAAACCCATCAAAATCAGTTATGATATAGTTGTCAATCTTTAAACCGGATAATAATTCTATGGTTTGAACAGTTAATTCATTTCCACCAAATGCATGAGCACCATTTATTTTGCCATCTCCGTGTCCAGGTATACTGACCCAGGTGTCTCTTGGAATAGTAACAATTGTTCCTTCTCCGCTCTCAAGATTCAAATGAAAAATAATTATTATGTCAGTCCTTCCGTTGACCCTTCCTCCCGGCCTGTCAAATGCGCTGTCATCTCCTAATATAAGAATATTTACGGAATTCTGTTTTTGTGTTGTTTTGACACTTTGCTCTGTAGATTTAAGTGAAAAATCCTTCAAAAAGCTTTTAAAATTTGATAATGCTGTTGAAGTGTCGATATTTATCCCCAAATATTTAATTATATAAAGGCATCCATCATTTTTAATATAACTTATCAGGTCCACGGCTTTCTGGCCTTCTTTTTCCAGCATTAAAGAATATTCATAGCCATAAATCTTTGCCTGGATTTCAGATATTGTAATGTCTTCGGGGGTAAGATCGACTTTTGTCTTAATGTCCTTAAGCCCTGAAATATATTTTTCGGGAATCTCGTTTTCGCTTTTTATTTCAATTAACTCATCTGATTTTTCGACTGAAACTATGATGTTCTCGCTTCCTGAAGAACTTGTATTTTCTAAAACGGTCCTGATCCCTTTTTTAAATTCTGTCAGAAGCCATCCCTTCGGCGAAACAAAAGAGTAATTGGCAATATCTTCCAAGGAGCTGCTGTAGAATTCCTCATTTATTTTTTTTGTAGTGGAAGTCGTTGTGGATTCATTTACAGATGTCTCTGCAGCACTTGTAGTTGTAGCTTCGACTTTAATATTTTTTTTCTTGAAATTAACTCCAATCACTATTGCGGCAGCAATTATTGCTAACAGCAGAATAATTAAAAAATATTTTAAATAATTTTTGCTTTTGCGCCTCATATAATTTCCAGTCGTTTGTTTGATTTTAAAAAAGTAAAGTTAACATATTTTACAGATTTTTTATAGTATTCCATTAGTCTGGAGGTGACAGGACCGGGAATTTTACTTACAATATTATGTTTATCAATTTCTTTGACTGGCATTATCTCCATTAATGAATTTGTCAGAAAAACCTCATCAGCTTTTACTATATCAGAATAACAGATTATGTTTTCGCTGATTTCTAGATTGTTTTCCATACACAAATTGATTACAGTTTCTCTTGTAATGCCGGGCAGAATATCCTGAGTCAGCGGAGGAGTAAAAATTTTGCAATTTTTTACATAAAAAATATTAGACATTGAGCATTCCAGAATGAGCCCGTCTCCGGTTGTGAAAATTCCTTCAAAGCACTGTTTGCTGTAAGCTTCATTTCTTGCATATATATTTTCGAAATAGTTTAATAGTTTACACCTGTTAAGGTTATTGCCTGTTGCACTTCTTTTTAAATCTGAACATGTAATTTTTACGCCATTTTTATAATACTCATCAGGATAAGGAAGCATTTTTTTTGCAATTATTATTAAATCAGGTTTAATTTTAAAGTCATAATGAAACCTTTCGCCATATTTACTTCGGGTAATTATTATTTTAATATAAGCATCTTTTTGCAATAATCTGTTTTTTAAAAGCAGATCAAAAATGGCAGCTTTAATATAGGTTCTATCGAAATGCAGGTTGTATTTTAAAAATTCAAGAGATAAATTGAGCCTCTCCAGATGCTCTTCAAGTTTAAAAGGATTTCCATGATAGCTTCTTATGGTTTCAAATACTCCATCCCCGTACATAAAACCTGCATCCTCAACGGAAATACTTGCTATGCTTTCAGAAATAAAACTGCCATTTATAAAAGTATAATTAGTCATTTAAAATGTTTAAAATATTTTTTGTTTGTTTTGTAATTATATCATCCGGCCCATTCATATTTTTAATTATCCTTATCGGGATGATTTTTTACTTCAAAAAACTTCAATGTCTCCTGAAGCGCAATACCTTTGTCAAGTGTTTCCTGATATTCTTCTCCCGGATTGGAATCTTCTACTATTCCTCCACCGACATTATAATAAAGTTCTCTGCCTTTTATTATAAAAGTCCTTATGGCAATGTTTAAATCCATTGTTTTGTCAATTCCAGCATATCCAATTGCGCCGGTGTAAATGCTTCTTGCTGTTGGCTCTAATTCATCAATTATCTGCATTGCACGTATTTTTGGAGCACCAGTAATTGAACCCCCGGGAAATGCTGCCTTTATTATATCCGCAAACTCATATCCCTTTTTAACTTTTCCTGAAACTGTTGAAACAAGATGGAAAACACGAGCATATTTTTCTATCACTGCATGTTCTTCTACCGTGACACTTCCATATTCGCAGATTT
The DNA here is from genome assembly GCA_964398155.1 of uncultured Actinomycetota bacterium. Lineage (GTDB taxonomy): Bacteria > Actinomycetota > Humimicrobiia > Humimicrobiales > Humimicrobiaceae > JAMDDL01. The sequence continues at coordinate 2,621 of CAYNMO010000061.1, forward strand.
TGCCAAGATCATTTCGCTCAAGATCTACTATCATATTAAGCTCAGCATGGTCTTTAATGCTGTTTTGAAGCTCAAGGGCATATTTTAAATCTTCACTTTTACTGCTTCCTCTTGGTCTTGTCCCTTTTATGGGTCTGGTCTGGATAAAACCATTCTTTAAAAACAGAAACCTCTCAGGTGAAGAACTGCCTATTTTAACTTCGGGAAAACTAATGAATGCCGAAAACGGTGCAGAATTTTTTTGCCTTAGAACATAATATAAGTCATAGGGATCCAAATCTACATTACACTTAAATCTCTGAGTCATGTTTACCTGATAAATATCACCATTATGAATATAATTTTTTGCCTTTTTTACAGCTTTCAGGTAATCGGTTTTAGTAAAATTTGACTCCAGCAGAACGTTTTTGTTATCTTTTTTTATGGAATCTTCCGCTATTTTGCTTTGTATGTCAGCTGAAGTAACTTTTCCTTTAAAAATTTCAGAATTATTTTTTATTTCTTTTACTAACTTTGTTATTTCACTGTTAATAATTTCTGTAATTTTACTTCCATTGAAGTCGCTTCTGGTCAGGTTGATGCCCCCAGATAAACAGTCGAAAAAGCAATCCTTGACAAGGCTCCCTGTTTTATCTGTTTTTTTGTCTTTTAATGCAAAATTTTTTACATAAAACCATTTTTCATTATCAATGTCATAAGCCAAAAGATTGTCATAGTATCCCATTATCAGCAGTGGTAAAAAAGTATCATCTTTGGCCTTGTGCGGCAGATTCTCAATATGGTTTTTAAGATCATATGAAATATATCCTGCAAAACCCCCAATAAAATCAGGCTTATTGTCTATACCCTTAGAAGCAGTATTATTTACCTCATTATGGTGCCAGATTATCTTATTATGATCCAATGCAGCATTTGATATTTCTTTTAAAAATAAAAAAGGATTGATATTAAATATATGTTTTTCTTCTGAGAGACAGTTTAAAAATGTACTTTCTTCTTTACTGCTTTTTATGGTAAAAAGCGGCTTTCTGCAGACATAAGAAAATTTAGAATATTTATTTGGAGCAAGACTTGAATCAAAAAAGCATAAACGATCGTTTACCCCGGCAGAATTTAAAAGATATACCATATTTTGAGGTAAAATATCAATTGCAACAGGCGTTATTGTTGAAATAATATCCATAATAAAAAAAGAGTTAAGTTAAAAAGTTATAAAATTTTTTAAAATTTTCAAGCCTGACGGAGTTAAAAAAGATTCGGGATGAAACTGTATCCCCTCCAGTTTGTATTTTTTATGTCTTATTCCCATAATCAGGCCATCTTCAGTCCATGCTGATATGTCAAAGTCAGGCGGAACTGTATCTTTGCTGATAATGAGCGAGTGATATCTTGCTGCTGTAAAAGGGCTGCTAATTCCCTTATAGATACCTTTGCAGTCATGAAATACCGGAGAGGTTTTTCCATGGACAACAATTCCGGAATTAATTATTTTACTTCCAAAAACCTGCCCTATACACTGATGCCCAAGGCATACACCCAGAATTGGTATTTTATTATAAAAGCTTCTGATTAAATCCATGGAAATACCTGCACTTTCAGGTCTGCCTGGTCCTGGGGAAATTACTATCTTTTGTGGAGACATTTCCTCAATTTCATTTAGAGTTATTCTGTCATTTCTCCTGACTTTTATATTTTCACCAAGAATACCAAGATACTGGACAAGGTTATATGTGAATGAATCATAGTTGTCTATCATAAGGATATCAACTTTTAAACCAGCCAATTTTTTATTTTCCATAATCTCTTAAGAAGCCCGGTAATAAAAAAGAAAGAATGGCTTATGTTTTGGTTTTATTTAGATACTCGACAGCTTTTTTGGAATCTCCCCACCCATCAGTGGCAACGACTTTTGCTTCAAGTTTTTTATATGTCAGAAAGAAATTTTCAATTTCCGTTAAAAGATGCGGAGCTATATCGTGAATATCATTAACATGCTGGTAAAGGGGGTCTTTTAAAGGTACTGCGAGTATTTTATTATCATTGCCTTTTTCGTCTCTCATCTGCAGAACACCAAGTGGTTTTGCTTCAATAAGGCATCCCGGAAAGGTGGGCTCTGAAATCAGGACAAGCACGTCAACCTGATCTCCGTCTTCTGCCAGTGTATCTTCTATATATCCGTAATCTGCAGGGTAATGAACGGCACTAAACAAAACTCTGTCAAGCTTGATCCTCTTACTCATTGGATCATATTCATATTTGTTTCTTGAACCTTTGGGGACCTCAACAATAACATTAACAACATCTGGAAAAGTATTTTTCATTTCATCAGCCTCTGATATGTAATTTTAAACAATAAATAACCCCCTGAATTTTAAAAATACTATTCTAGCACTAATTGTATTATTTTTTACCACTATTTATTCCATTGCACCTTTTAAGGAAGCAAGTTCTTTTTGGGCTGCTTCAACTAATTTGTCAATTTCCCTGGCTTTGTCTTCTTCAATTAAATACAAAGGTGTTGATTTTAAAATATCGAGGCATTTTTCATGGGCGAGACTGACAGGATCATTTTTGGATGCTTCCTCAACACTGGTGCTCTTTAAGTTTTTTATTACTCTTGTCATTGTCAGATAGTTTCTGAAATTTTTCGCAGTATGGTTTGTATCTATAAAGAGCCCTCCAATGCCTTTGTCTCTTATCAGTTCAAGTGATTCTTTAAATTCATCCCCCCCAATACCTCTCATATACCTGTTCTGACAGGCTGCAATATCAAGATCAATAATTGCCTGCTCCATTGAAAATACTACTCCTCCTCCTATTAATCCTGCCGCAAATGAAGGTTCTCCAATAAGTGCTGATGCCATAGCCTTAAAGGTTCTTTCGAATATTGAAAGTGCCCCTGGGACGGGCGCATCTATCAGACCAACACCTGTTCCACATGGAACACCATATTTTTCCCTGAAAAGCTGCGCAACGGCCAGATCAATCATTACAGTCTCTGGAGTAGCAAAGCTTGCTGCACCGCTCTGTGGATTTAATACTCCTGATACGCAGCTTGCTTCAACAGGATTATTTTCATTTATTGCTTTAACCGCTGTCCAGACTCCAAGTATTTCAGCTGCTCCAAGTATTGCTGCGGCTGTCGGGTATATAGGAGAAGATATACCTACAAGCGGCATTGGAAGTATAAATGTGCTTAAATTATATTTCAGCATTGCTTCAATTAAAGAAGCTTCCGGCCTGGTTAGTCTTAGCGGCGGCTCAGTATCATGAATATTTACAAAAATTGGGTTTTTAAGATATTCTCCCTGAGAACCTTTTACTATTCGTCCCAGTTCCATCAGATATGGAAGCTGCCTTTTATCTATGACAGTCGTGCATCCCGGTTTTGACGAGTGTTTTGCAACGAGAGCTGCTCCTTTTATTGCCACCATTTTGGGTGCAACATCGCTGCCGTCTTTTTCTTTAATGTAATGAACTGGATTTCCAACAGTAACTATCTCTGGCAGACCTTCTGCAAGATTTATCATTCTTAAGAAGTCATCACCTGTTGCATACCTGTTTATTTTATTTACATGGTCATAAAACAAAGGTGCGCCTCCGCCAAAACTTGCCTGAACTTTGGGTGTTCTGTTTCTGTAAGGAGTATGCCAGCTAAAAGTGAGCATATTGGTAAAATCAGTTTCAATGGCAAGGTTTTTTTTGGCTGTTCTTTCGAGCTCATCTTTGCGTGCTATTATTATTGTTTCCTCAATAAGACTTTTAGGAAGTTTTGCTATCTGGCTAGTGAAATCCACTTTTGCACCTTTTTTTTGCAAGGCTTCAAGCATGGTCTGGTTTTCAAATTTCATTCCAGGGTCACCCAGGAGATCGATTACTTTTTCATGCAGTTCATCCAGCTCATTTTCAGTAAGAAGTTTGTAAAATTGCGATAATGGCTTCATGAAATCTACCTTTCTTGTATATGTTTCTAATCAGCCCATTTAAGAGAGCGGTTAACAGCTTTCTTCCATCCTTTGTAAATTTTATTACTGTATTCCAAATCCATTTGCGCAGTAAATGTTCTTTCGGGGACACACAATTTGGATATTTCTTCTTTATTCTTCCATACTCCCATCTGCAGACCGGCTAAAAATGCTGCCCCAAGCGCGGTTGTCTCAACTATTTTTGGCCTCAATACATTTACTCTTAATATGTCTGACTGAAACTGCATCATCACATTGCTTACACTTGCTCCGCCATCAACTCTTAGCAGCTTGATTTCAGTAGATTTATTTTCCTTCATAACGTCAAGAACATCCTTTACCTGATAAGCTATCGCTTCTAAAGCTGCTCTGGCAAGATGCTCCTTCGTGACTCCTCTGGTAATGCCTATAATCGTTCCCCGCGCGCTGCTGTCCCAATAAGGCGCCCCCAGCCCCACCAGTGCCGGTACAAAATATACTTCATTGGAATTGCTTACTGTTTCTGCAAATTCATCGCATTGTTTTGCCGATTTGATTATCTGAAGTCCGTCTCTGAGCCATTGAATTGCAGCTCCGCCAATAAATATACTGCCCTCCAGCGCATACTCTACCTTGTTTCCTATCCCCCATGCTATTGTGGCTATCAGATCATTGTCAAAACTTGGTATTTTTGTTCCACAGTTCATTAATATGAAACATCCTGTTCCGTATGTACATTTAGCCATTCCCTCTTCAAAGCAGGCCTGGCCAAATAAAGCAGCCTGCTGATCTCCTATTGCAGATGCAATGGGTATTTCAAATCCAGTTATTTTTTTGTCTGTAATCCCAAAAATACTGCCTGAGGGTTTTACTTCCGGAAGTATTTTTTTGGGTATATTTAATATGCCAAGAAGTTCATCATCCCACTCAAGCGTATTAATATTAAAAAGCATTGTCCGTGAAGCATTCGAAAAATCTGTCGCATGAATTTTCCCACCGGTAAGATTCCAGATAAGCCAGCTGTCGACAGTGCCGGCACAGATATCACCATTCTCTGCTTTTCTTCTCAAACCAGGCTCATTATCAAGAATCCATTTAATTTTTGTCCCTGAAAAATACGGATCTGGCAAAAGACCTGTTTTATTTTTAATTAATCCTGAAAGATTTTCCCTCCTGAGACTGTCGCAAATTTCTGCAGTTCTCCTGCATTGCCAGACAATAGCATTATATACAGGATTCCCGGTATTTCTATCCCAGAGTATTACTGTTTCCCTCTGATTTGTAATTCCTATTGCCGCAATGTCGGCAATATCTGCAATTCCACTGCTTGCTGACTTTTGCATTACCTCCAGCTGGCTTTGCCATATATCCATTGGGTCATGTTCCACCCAGCCTGGTTTTGGATAAATCTGTCTGAATTCTTTAGAAAAAGAACAGACAATTTCTGCCTTGGAATCAAAAATTATAGCTCTTGAACTAGTTGTTCCCTGATCAAGAGCTATAATATATTTTTCATCTTTTTTATCTCTATCCATAAATTCTTTCTTATACATATTTTATTAATTATATGCAAAAACCAAATTTGTTATATTTGTTCTGCCATTCTGTACTTAAGCTATAATTAAATAACTCAGTATTATTACTGCTTCCAGCTGACCAGCGAATACCGAGCCTGACGATAAAAAATCTATTTTTTCTTTATAGACATTTTTAAGACAGCAAGTGCATAAAAAATTATACCAGTCCCGACTAAAATAAGAATACTATAAAGCGGGGAGACTTCTTTGCCGTTAAAATAATAAACTACTCCCATTGCCTGATTGAAGCTGTTAGCTGCCTCTGCCGGCGCATTTTTAAACCCTTCAGCCATAGGAGCATTCATCATTATCTGCCTGAACAATGAGCCTGAATAACTGATAGGGAAAATCTTTATTATGGTCTGCATTGTAGCAGGAAGATTGCCTATCGGTATATATATTCCGGTTAAAAAGCCTATAAGTGTGCCTACTATTGTACTTGCAGTAGCAAAAGCAGTGTTGCTTTTAAAAAACAGAACTATGAAAAATACCATTGCCGAACTTGTAAAAACAGACAGTATCATTAAGCCAAACAGCTTTAGAATTGAAAATAAATCAAGAAATTTTCCTCCGCCGCTAAATATATATATCTCAGCGACAATAAATGCAGCAATAGTCATAAGCATCCCAATCACAAAAGAGCTTAAAATATATCCGGAGACAAGCTGAGATCGTTTAAGCGGTGCTGATGAGAAATCTTTTATAATTTTTCTTGAATTATCCTCTACCATTATGCCAAATGCACCCATAGTTGTAGTTATTGAGGTTACAGATAAAAGCCCTGCCATAATCCAGCTGTCAGTAGTAAAACGTGCACTTTCACCAAGGAGTTCCTTTAAATTGCCGGATACCAGATTTCCAAGAAACAGTATATAGAGACCTATAATTATAAAAACTGAAAGAAGTGAGAAAAATACAGATGTTTTGTCACGAAAAAACATTTTCAGATTTCGTTTGAGAAGGCTGATGATAGCAGTCATTTAATTTTCATCCTCTCTCATGGAATTCCCGGTAATATTGACAAAAGCATCATCCATGCTTCCGCTTATAACTTCAAAACCCAATATCATATCTTTAACTTTGTTTACTATTGGGAGAGCATCAAGAGTGTTTGAAACTGAAATACTTAAAAATCCGCCAGACGAAGCATATTTAATATTCTGTTCATTTAAAAAAAAGGACAGCCTGTCACTTCCATCCGGGAGAAGCCTTAAAATGTCAGTAGTATATTTTGCCCTCAGCTCAGCAGGAGTGCCCTTGGCTGAAACAAGTCCATTATCTATAATTGCAACATAATCAGCATTAGCCGCCTCCTCCATGTAATGAGTTGTCAGAAATACTGTCATTCCGGTTCCTTTTTGCAAATCACGTATGGTATCCCATACATTCTTTCTGGTCTGAGGATCAAGACCTGTTGTTGGTTCATCAAGAAACAGAATTTTTGGGGTATTTACAAGTGCTCTCGCAATATCAGATCTGCGTCGCTGGCCTCCGGAAAGCTTCCCGTAAGGTCTATTCATGAAACTCTCCACTCCTGCCGCTCTTGCTGCCTTGTCAACGGCAATAGCCAGAGCTTTATTTGATAAACCATAAAAACTACCTCTGGTATAAAGATTTTCTTTAACTGTAAGAAGAGCATCCAGAATGCTGTCCTGAAATACAACGCCGATGCTTTTTCGGATATTATCGTCATGTTTGCCCAGGGTATAACCGTTTATAGTAACGTTTCCGCCATCTGGTTTGAGAAGTGTGCAGATAATATCAATTGTTGTTGTTTTACCTGCTCCGTTTGGGCCAAGAAAAGCAAAAAGCTCTCCTTCGTTCACATAAAAATCAATGTCTCTTACTGCCTCTATATTTCCATACCTCTTCTTAAGATTACTAACATTAATTATTTCAGAGGCCATAAAATTATTCCTTTCCTATGTTTAAATCAAATATTTAAACTACTGTCAGCAATTGGGATTAACCTTTTTTAGAAATATAAGCCTTAAATTCTATTCATTGTATTAAAACTTTGGATTTTATTTTATATTATAACTTGATTTGTTTCAAGATTATTGCACCAGTCTGTAACTTGCTGCAAGCTTAACAACTTAGTTTTTTCTAAATTATTTCCTGGTTGATAATTCAATTACTAACAAATTATTTGCTTAAATCAGACATATAATTTTTTTTGTCCATGCGATCATCAACACACAAAAAACGAATTATTTTTCTGGATTTAGCTTCCAATTTACAAAAGATCAGTTCTTTTCCCAGTTGTTTGCCTGAAATTACACGAAAATTATATTTGAACTATTTTTTATCTAAGAATTCAATTATTTTTTTATTAACTGCTTCGGGCTGCTCCTGCATGGATACATGGCCGGCATTATCAATAACAGCCAGTTCGGAGCCGCTGATAATTGAGTTAAACTTATAAGCGGAATCTATGCTGATCCAGCCGTCATATCTGCCCCAGACAATCAAAACCGGTATATTTATTTTTTTAAGAACTGAGGCAATATCATAATTATTGTTTGCTTTAATTAAGAAACTAAATGCCTTATCAGCATTTTTTATTTTAAAAGCCTCCAGATAAAGATTAACGACTTCCCTGCTCACAAAATCTTTGTTATAAAAAGCAGAGCTTAAAAATTTACTGAAATTTTTTTCATTTACAAGTAAATTGTAATATAAGATATCTGCAATCGGACGATTCACAAGCAGCCTATAAAAAGCAGGCTGACTACTTTCCAG
>CAYNMO010000061.1:10893-12009 GCA_964398155.1 uncultured Actinomycetota bacterium
TGTCAATTAAAATAATATTCTCAAAATTTTGCGGTTTCAGGTCATAGGCAATAAGCGCAACCCTCCCGCCCATTGAATGTCCGGCAACAGTTGCTTTCTCAATACCTTTATTTTCCATAAAATCAAGTAATATTTTAGCCTGTTCGATGTGAGAATAATCTGAACCAGCCACCTTCTCGGAATACCCAAACCCTTTAAGGTCAATTGCGTAGACTTTAAAACCCTCTTTTGCCAATGCATCAATATTTCTCTCAAACGTAAAAGCACCTCCGCCCAGACCATGCACAAAAATTATTGTCCTCTGCCCCACCCCTTTTTCAACATAGTGAATTTCTGCTCCCCTTAGTCTGATAAAATCACGGCTGGTCTGTATGCTTTTAAAATCCGCTGACTCAAATAAATCGATTTTATGAGCTGCAAAACCCCAGTATGAAAAAAATGCAATTACCAGTAAACCAATAATCGAAAACACTGTGATCATTGCTATTTTTCTCTTTTTATTTTTCTTAAAATATGTCATATGAATTAACACTATATATTAAAACTTTTTAAATATTAATTATATCAATTTTAACTTTTATGTTATTATAAAGAATGTATAATTCTATTTATTGATTATATGTATAAAATTTTTTGTATAAAAGTATTATTAAATTTATTTTCTTCCTAATGATATCACGAGACTGGAATAGATGAAAACATATAAATTATCAGATTCTGAATTATTTTTTAACTTAAATCCTGATATGCTCTGCATGGCTGATAATGAGGGTAATTTTATAAGAATTAATAAAGCATGGGAATCTATTTTGGGTTATCCAACAGAAAAACTTCTTAAAAAAAATTTGCTTGATTTTGTACATCCGGAAGATTTTAAAAAAACTCAAGACGCTATATCGGAGTTGCAAAAGCAGTTCCAATCCCAAAAATTTATAAACCGCTACATATGTGATGATGGTTCTTATATTTCACCTAAAAAGTAGCGAATAGAGACCTCGCCCTTCAGGGCGGGGTCTTTTGACTACAAAGAGATTTAGAAAAAATTCGAGATTTAAAAGAAATACAAGAATATATCAAACAAGAACAACTGACAAGAGAAAAAGGATTCAAAATGTC
>CAYNMO010000062.1:0-3667 GCA_964398155.1 uncultured Actinomycetota bacterium
ATATAATGAAATAATAATAACATGCAGAGAAGATGAAAGTATAAAAAATATGGATAATTACTCTCTTGAAATAAAAAAAAGAATTGAAAACGAGCCTTATGCCCAGATTTTTAAAATAAATATAATTGAAATAAGAAAAGGCTACTCAAGGGTTGCAATGAAATGCACCGCAGATTTTAATAATTTCTTTTCAATTACTCAGGGCGGTGCGATATTTTCTCTTGTCGATTTTGCTTTTGGTGCTGCGGTAAATTCGTATGAAGGCATTGCTGTGGCCATGAATATGAATATTAGCTATATCAAGTCCTCAATGCCCGGTGATATTCTTACTGCTGAGGCGATAGAATTGAGCCGCGGAAAGAAGACTTCAGTATTTACTATCAATGTAAAAAATAATAAGGATGAATTAATTGCTATCTGCCAGGCTCTGGCATACATAAAAAAAACTTAGGAATATAATAAAAACGGTCTTTCCTTTAAATCAGACCTCTCCTGCTTTTGTTCCATATATAATATTAGGTGAGGCGCATAAAGAATTAATATGTCTTAATTAAACATTAAAGTATCCTTTTATATCAATTACCAAGAAAGGTTAGCTGAATTTATTTGACACAGAGACCTTCTGAAGTTTAATTCAGTGAGTTATTATATTTTGATATTCAATATTTAATTATTTAATATCAAATATATTATTTTAAAAATTAAATATATAATTAATTAATAAAACTTTTTTCTTAAATTAAAATATCTGCACAATTTTAACAATGGAGGCTTAATATGAGTACAAAAAAAATTTACTTCATTTTACTTGTCCTTATTGTAGTACTTATTTTTACTTCAGCGGCAATATGCGGTAATTGCACTAATGCCGCAGCTGTATCCAGTACTGAAACTTCAGGTGGTTCAGGCCAAAATACCTCAAGCTCCGTATCATCTGGTGGATCTCCCACTACATCAGAGCAGGGAAGCTCATCAACGCATGCAGGAAATCCATCGTCTACAAGCCAGGAAGCTACTACTTCAACTTCTTCTTCAGAAGAGGGCAGCCCTACAATAAGCCTTACCATTTATGAAGGTCCTAATTATTCACCTGCGGATAATATCTATTATTTCAGAATTGAGGCAACAGTGACTGGTTCTCCAAAACCGGTTGTTACCTGGAGTAAAGATGACAGTGGCAGTGCTTGGGGAAATAAAAAGGCTCAGGTAAATCTTAACCCCGGACAAACTTACACTTTAATCGCAACAGCCAAAAACTCAGTCGGCACTGCTTCTGCAAATATTGTTTTGACTGCACCCGGCGCTGCAAGTTCTTCAAGCTCAAGCTCCAGTTCATCATCAATTGCTGTAAACCATCCACCTGATGTTGCTGATATAAATATTTCAGGAACTCTTTATTCAGATACCGTTTATGCAGTTTCAGCAGCTGCATCTGACAGCGATGGAGACACTTTAACGTATGCCTGGTCTTCAACAGGCGGGTTATGGACAGATCCCAATATTAACCCTGCGCAGTGGAGAACTCCGGCTGCTGCTGGCAATTACACACTGACCCTGACAGTAAATGACGGACATGGCGGTATAACTGTAAGAACCAAAGAAGTAGCAGTTGTCCCTCTTTCTTTAATAAACCTGAGTGTACCGGCGGTGTACTCAGAAGGTGGATATATCGAAAATGGCGGTATAACTAATGCCGGAGGCTGTGTTTTTGCTGGTGACACAGGGGCAAACAAGTATGCCAGAGGATATATGAGCTATAATATTTCGTCACTTGCAGGAGCTGCAATAGATACTGCAACTTTCACTTTTATTTTAAAACAGGTTTATGGCAATCCAACAGAGCACGCAGGATCAACTATGTCTCTTCAGATAGTAGACTATGGGGCAAACCCAATCTCTCAGGCAAGTCTGCTGCTGCCAGGTACACCAATATATAATGCAGCCGCTCCGATATTTTCATTTAGCGGACCGGCACTTAAAACACAGCTCCAGAATGCAATTAATGCAGGAAAACAGAGATTCCAATTATGTGTAGCATTTACTGCACCAAACTTTGACAGCGACGGAGTCTGGGACGGATGGGAATACGATCAGACAGGAATTACTTTAAATATCAAGTATTTGCCGGCTCACTAATTATTTCCATAATTCCAGAGCTAGTTTTAAGGATTCATTGCCTTTTTCCTGGGCAAAGGCGTTAATATCAAGATCTTCTCCCAAAGCCTCTGCCAAAATGTGCATTGCCAATGCTCCTTTACCGGGTCCATGAGGATGTCCGAATATTGCTCCTCCGGATGCAAGAATTATTTCTTTTCCGAGATCTTTTGAAATTTTTATCGCAGAATTAGGATGAACGCCGCCACCGACTACAGGCATTGTCGGTTTTATATTTTCAAGAGGAAGAGTCAGCGCATTGGCAATCTGGAGGTATCTTCTTTTTATTATAGGGTATGTGCTGTATGGAGAACTAAACATGCACGCATCAGCGCCGGCAATTCTGGCAAGTTTTCCAAGAAGCAGATTCGAAGAAATACCACAGTAAGGAGACTCAACCATTACTCCTGCTGAAGCATAGTGACCAAATACCGGGATATTTATGGAGTTATTTTCAGATAAAGCTTTAAGAACACTCAGACCTGCAGCAATAAAATTAACCATTACAGCTCCTGCACCGGCTTCCTGGGCTCTTTGTGCATTTTCAATAATTTTTTCAGGGCTGTCGGTAATATTTACACAATATTTTGTAAGAAATCCTGTTTTCTCGTATGCTTTCATGGCAGCCTGAGTATAGAACTTTACCCTGTCAGGAATTGAAGAATATTCTGTATTGCCCAATAATTCATCATCTTTAATGAAGTCTAGCTTGCCAAGTGCAGCACTATAGAAAAGATCAGCTCCAGTTTTTGCATCAAATCCAATACAGGGCTTTATCATATTAAGGATCAAAGGCCTCCTTTTTTCCATGCCCAGATATTTATATATACCGTCAGTCCCTAGCTTTGGTCCTTTAAAATAACTTAAATAATTTTTTGAAAATTTAATATCTATTAATTTTACCTGAGCAGAGGTAGATACATCATTTCCAAGCAGGGTAGTAAAAAGCATGGGAAAATTTGGCGGGAAATTTTTATCAGGGAATGCAATCTGTATAATGTGTCCGGTTATCAAATCTTCATCATTGGTCAGCTCGGCAGGAGGCAAGTCATATATTGCTGCAACTTTTCCTCCGTATTTCCTTTTCATTTCATCAGTTATTCCTGGAACTGGAAGCCAGGTTCCAAGTGTCTGGCCGATTGCGAAAGATTTGGCTTTTTCATATACATCTGTCCCAGGCTGGGATTTGTAATAATAAGAAGCAATAATGTAATCCTCTTCAAAAACAGATTCCGGCAAACTTAAGGGAGATATATTATCCATGGTATTTCCTTTTCTACTAAAATAGTCTTTATGTAAAATGTTAATAAATTTAAATTCATTTGAAAATATAAATATGGAAATGCTGGATGAGCCACATTACTTCAGGCTAATTGTATAATAAAATAACTTTAGTTAAAACAAACTGGTGAAGGTTAATAAAAATAGATGCCTAATTGATGTGAATGTTATAAATGAAGTGGAAGCACTACAGGCTGAGCAGGAAATAAGAATATATGATAAAAAGTACCAT
>CAYNMO010000062.1:3677-7907 GCA_964398155.1 uncultured Actinomycetota bacterium
TTTATGTCAGCATCATGGGGCCTAATTGACACTAAAATAATTAATCCCGGTGACTTTAATTTAAATAATGGAAAATAAAATAAATATTAAAAAATATTTTTTACTTTTATTATAATTATTGCTATTTCTATAAAAATGTTTAACATTAAATTAACACAATTCTTGTTGACAAGCATGTTACCAGGTATATAATTCATCGTTATGAATTTTTTTTATACATTATTTTCCAAATAATCAAAATTATTATAATAAATTTTATTAATTATTAAGTGAGAATTATATGGCTGCATTTTACTCTCTAAATACAGAAGAATTATATAAAGAACTTGATGTTACTTCTAACGGGCTTTCTGATGAGGAAGCAAAGAAAAGGCTTGAGATCTATGGCCCAAACAAAATTAAAGAAAAAAAGAAAAGATCCATGGTGCTGCGTTTCTTTGATAATTTTGTGCACCTTCTGGCGATCATTTTATGGGTTGCTGCAGGGCTTTGTTTTATTCCAAGAGTAGACATGCCTCAGCTTGGCTATGCCATTATAGCTGTAATAATTATCAATGCTGTATTTAGTTTTATGCAGGAATTCAGGGCAGAAAAAGCGCTGGAGGCCTTAAATAAAATATTACCCTCATATGCTCAGGTATTAAGGTCCGGAGAGATAAGGGAAATATTGTCAGTTGAACTGGTTCCGGGTGATATTATTATTTTAAATGAAGGCGATAATGTATCTGCGGACGCAAGACTTATTGAGTCATATGATCTTAGAACTAATAATTCAGTGCTAACGGGGGAATCAGATCCTCAAAGAAAAAGCACAGTAGCAATTATTAACAGAGATGTGGATGTCTTAAGACTTACTAATGTTACATACGCCGGTACAAGCATTTCCTCCGGAACAGGCAAAGCGATAGTTTATGCTACTGGAATGAACTCTGAATTTGGTAAAATTGCTAATATAACACAGTCAGTCAAAGAGGGCCTGAGCCCTTTACAAAAAGAGATAAATAAAGCCAGTCAGACTCTTGTTTACATTGCAGTTGGTGTGGGAGGCGTATTTTTTATTTTATCTTTAACGGTAATGCATCTGGATTTTATTACCTCGTTTATTTTTGCCATAGGAATTATTGTGGCTTTTGTTCCTGAAGGCTTGCTGCCAACGGTAACACTGGCATTGGCAATGGGTGTTCAAAGGATGGCAAAAAGACATGCACTGATAAAAAAATTGTCGTCGGTAGAAACTTTAGGAAGCACAACTGTCATATGTACTGATAAAACAGGAACTTTGACGCAAAACGAAATGACTGTAAGAGAGATATATGTCAATGATGAGAGCTATGAAGTAATAGGAGTTGGATATAATCCATCAGGGCAGTTCAGTTTAAAAGAAAATATTCTTGAAAGTAAAAAATCTTCAGAAATTTTTAAAAAAATATCCAGAGCAATGTCTTATTGCAATAATTCAAGGTTATATCAGGATAAAAATACAAATCAATGGGTAATAAAAGGCGATCCTACAGAAGGATCCCTGCTTGTAGCTGCAAAAAAGGCTGATTTTGATTATATTGAAGAATTAAAAAATGAACCTCAGATTTTTCTTCTGCCTTTTGATTCCAATAGAAAAAGGATGACCTCAATTCACGAGACAGATGATTGTGTTTTTGCTTTTTCCAAAGGTGCCCCCAAAGAAATGCTTTCGCTTTGCAGTAAAATCGATATCAATGGCAGAGTTGAAGAGCTTAGTGAGCAGAAGATGCAGGAAGTATTAAAGTTTAATGATGATTATGCAAAAAAAGCTCTCAGGGTTCTTGCTATAACATACAGAGACCTGACAGGTTTTAAAGAAGAATACAATGTTGAAAATGTTGAGAAAGATCTTATATTTTTGGGCCTTGTTGCAATGATTGATCCTCCAAGACCTCAGGTTGAAACTGCTGTAAAAGCCTGTTTTAAGGCCGGGATCAAGGTAATTATGATTACGGGAGATTATGGTCTTACTGCGGATGCAATTGCCAGAAAAATAGGAATAATCAGTGGAGAGTCAAAAGTCTATGTTGGTTCTGATCTTGAAAAGATGTCAGAGGATGAGCTCAGGGAAGTTGTAAAACTTGATAATATAATATTTGCAAGGGTTTCGCCGGAGCATAAAATGAAAATAGCCCTTGCTTTGAAGAAAAATGGACATATAGTTGCAATGACAGGAGACGGCGTTAATGATGCTCCTGCTTTAAAGGCGGCTGATATTGGAATAGCCATGGGTATTTCCGGAACCGATGTTGCAAGAGAAGCGGCAGACATGATTCTTACTGATGATAACTTTGCAAGCATAGTAAGCGCTATTGAAGAAGGCCGGGCAGTTTTTGAAAATTTAAGGAAGTTTATACATTATATACTGACAAGCAATATTCCAGAGGCTGTTCCATTCATGATGATGGTTTTATTTAAAATTCCTCTTCCTTTGACAATTATGCAGATACTTGCAATTGATCTTGGCACAGACATGCTTCCATCTCTTGCTTTGGCAGCGGAAAATCCTGAGCCAGGAATAATGAGTAAACCTCCTCGTCCAAGAAAAGAACGGCTTCTTACGGGTAAAAATCTTGCAAGGGCTTATTTCTTATTAGGTCCAATCGAGGCAATTGCGGCCATGGCTGCATTCTTTATTGTTTATTTTGGCAGTCCCAATATTCATACATTTAAAGATATTGTAAATATCGGAGTAGATCCTTCTAATTATGTAAATGATAAGCTTTATCAGACTGCAACTACTGCATCTTTTGCTGCTATTATAATGGCCCAGATCGGAAATTCTTTTGCATGGAGATCTAATTATGACTCCGTGTTTAAAATTGGATTTTTCAAAAACAAACTTCTTTTGTGGAGCATCTTAGGGGAACTGGTAATTTTAGGAGCCCTTGTTTATATTCCGGGATTAAACTCAGTATTTAATCTGCATCCTCTAAGCTGGCATTTCTGGCTGATAATTATTGCATTTATTCCATCTGTTCTGATTGTCGAAGAATTAAGGAAATTAATTATTAATTTTGTAAAAAATAGAACAATTATTAGGGTTTCAAGCAAGGAAGCATGATATAATCAGGCTTGTTAATAATTATTAATTAAAAAGATTGCAATAGATTTAGTATTTTAAAATTGTATGTAAATGTGAGGATATTTAAAATGCAAATAGTAATTATGGGATGCGGCAGGGTAGGTTCACAGACTGCAAATCTGCTTGCAGAGGCAGGCCACAATATTAGCATTATCGATATTGATGAAAAAGCATTTGGGAGACTCGGTAAAAATTTTAAGGGCAAAAAAATTCTTGGATTCGGATATGACAAAGAAGTGCTTGAAAGAGCAGGAATAGAGGAAGCTGATGCTTTTGCAGCTTTGTCACCTGGAGACAACAGAAATATAGTAGGTGCTTTAATTGCAAAAAAGGAGTACAAAGTTCCAATAGTTGTGGCAAGAATTTATGATCCTGTCAGAGCAGTAGTTTATAACAAATTAGGGATAACTACTATATCTCCCACAAGATGGGGTGCCAATAAAATAAAGGAACTTATCTGTTATAATGATATAAATTCACAGCTAAGCCTGGGGAATGGTGAAGTTGAAGTAATTGAAATAGAAGCTCCCAGCGGCATTTGGGGTTTTACCTATGAGAAGATAAATGTGCCCGGAGAAATAATGGTAACTGTAGTAACAAGACTTGGAAGGGCATTTGTTCCGGTAGTTGGAACAGAGATAAAAACAGGCGATATTATGCTTGTAGCCGTGGCATCAGAATCTATTCCCAAATTAAAAGGTTTTTTAGGAATATAGCAGGAGGATAAATGAATATTTTAATTATAGGAGCAGGTAAAGTAGGCTTGCATCTTGCAAAAGATATGTCTGATCGTAATCATACCGTTAGAATTATTGAAATAATTCCGCACATTTGTGAAAATGCCGGAAAACTTAAAAATGTTGAAGCAATTTGTGGTGATGGTTGTGATCCGATGGTGTTGGAATCTGCCGGAATTAAGGTAGCTGATGTGGTAGCTGCTGTTACCGGTGACGATGAAGATAATCTTGTAATTGCGCAACTTTCAAAGATGCAGCCAAACAGGCCAAAAGTAGTTGCAGTAAACAACCACCCAAGGAATGAATGGCTTTTTAACAAAAAATGGGGAATAGATGCATCAGTAAAAACTACAGATGTTCTGGCCTGTTTAATTGAAAAAGAAATGG
>CAYNMO010000062.1:7917-11855 GCA_964398155.1 uncultured Actinomycetota bacterium
ATAAGTTATAAAAAATATTTTTATTTTTTATTTTTTAAACATTTTTTTTGTTATAATTATATTTCATGAAGGCAATGATTTTTTTAAGATTTATTTTTTGAGTTCTTAATATTTATTATTACAAAAACATTCCAAAAAAATATATGGATTTAAAAGACAAACAAATTTTTAAAAAAAATATTACGTCACCGCTGATAAAAAATATTAAAGAATATTTTTTATCAGACAAAACTGAAGAAGAGAAATTTTATAGATTTGAATTAGAGATTGATGATACTGCTGGTGATTTAGACCCTATAAGCTGGCTGCTTGAACAGGATGAACAGGTTAAAACTTACTGGAGCAGCAGAAATAAAAATTTTTGTGTCGCTGGAATTGGATCTGCCGACACGATAACTGACAATGTAAGAGAATACTCCGCTAATCGTTATTTTGTAAAAGATATTTTTGCAGTAATTAAATCAAGAGTATCTAATTCCAATATGCCCGTAAAGTATTTTGGCTGTCTTGCTTTTAATGAAAACGACAGAATGGATTCGTCGTGGGAGTCTTTCGGAAAGGCATATTTTTTAGTTCCAAAGATCGAAATATACACTCTGGACAGGAAAAAATTTATTGCATGCAATATTTTCTATAAACCGTCTGAAAACAAATCCAAGAACGATATTTTTAAAGAGATACAGCAGTTTATTGAAAATATCGAACCTTTGGGCGAGCAGACGGAAGTAAAAAAAGTTCGATATGAGAGCAGGAGCGATAATCCGGGAAAAGAAAAATGGTTAAAAAACATCACTCTGGCTATTTCCACTTTCGATTTCGAACAAATAAGCAAAATTGTTCTTTCAAGGAAAACAATATTCAAACTTAGAAAAGTCATAAGTCCGGTTTTGCTTTTAATGCTTTTAAAAAATATTAATATTGAAACATATGACTTTTGCTTTCAGAATAAAGAAAACAATGGCTTTTTAGGATGTACCCCAGAGCTTCTTTATTCAAGAACAAATGATGCAATATACAGCGAAGCACTGGCAGGTTCAATACCCAGGGGCAGCAGCGCAAAGCAGGAAAAAGAGTTTGGGGAAGATTTACTTAAATCCAAAAAAGATTCTGATGAATATAAATTTGTTTTTGACTATATCAAGAAAACTTTGGAAAAATTATGCAGGAATGTAAAAGTTATTAACAAGAAAGAAATATTAAAACTCAGTTATGTTCAGCATATTTATAGCA
Source organism: uncultured Actinomycetota bacterium (assembly GCA_964398155.1). Classification (GTDB taxonomy): domain Bacteria; phylum Actinomycetota; class Humimicrobiia; order Humimicrobiales; family Humimicrobiaceae; genus JAMDDL01. The sequence goes on from CAYNMO010000062.1 coordinate 9,148, forward strand.
GCTTTGAAGGTACTCTAAAATCTGATTCAGATGATTATGAAATTATTTCCACACTGCATCCTACACCTGCCGTTTCCGGGTATCCAAAACAGAATATGAATGAAATATTAAAAAGGTACGAAACTTTTTATAGAGGATTTTATGCCGGTCCGGTTGGCTGGATCGGGAAAGATAATTCTGAATTTGCAGTAGGCATAAGGTCAGGAGTATTAAATAATAATTATCTTTCTGTTTTTTCAGGAGCAGGCATAGTTAAAAAATCTTCTCCTGAAGATGAGTGGAATGAAATTGAAAACAAAATATCCCCGCTGTTAAAAATCCTTCAAAATAAATAATTAATATAGTCTGACTTTACTTTTTAAAATCAGTTATGATGCAAAAAAATGTCAATTTTAATGAGTTGTGGGGAAAAATAATAATTGAAGAGCTTGTCAGAAATGGTGTAAACTATTTTTGCATTTCTCCAGGCTCAAGATCAACACCTCTTATTGCGGCTGCAGCAAGGAATGAAAAGGCACAAAAAATAATTTGTTTTGATGAAAGAGGAAGTGCGTTCCATGCATTAGGTTATGCTCAGGCGTCAAACAGGCCGGCTGCAGTAATAGTCACATCAGGTACAGCGGTTGCAAACCTGTTTCCAGCAATTATTGAAGCACACCAGAGTAATATTCCAATGATAGTTTTAACCGCAGACAGACCGCCGGAACTGCTTGAAACAGGAGCAAATCAGACTATTAACCAGGTTGATATTTTTGGCAGATACGTAAAATGGTTTTTTGGTTTTCCATGCCCAGACGGCGCAATAGATCCCAAAATGATCCTGAGCGCAATTGATTATGCTGTGTATCAAAGCACCGGAAGTCCTAAAGGTCCCGTGCATATCAACTGTATGTTCAGAGAGCCTCTTGAGCCTGATGAATATACTGACAAAAAAGAGCCTGGGCCAGAAAATACGTTTAATTTGAGCGATTGGAGCAGATCAAAAAGTCCGTATACTTTGTATTCTGATTCTAAAATCACATTCGGTAATTCAGGAACAGTAAAGCAGATTGCTGAAATTATAAATAAAGAAAAAAAAGGCCTTATTTCGATAGGATCCTTAAAGACCGACGAAGAAAGAGCAGAAGTTCTTGAGCTTGCCGGAAAAATAAACTGGCCGGTTTATGCTGATATTACTTCCTGCTTAAGACTTAACAATAAAATAGGCACCAATATTATAAAACATTTTGATCAGGAAGTTCTTGCTCCGGAATTTAATAAAAAAGTCTCGCCCCAAACCGTTATACATTTCGGCGGGAAACTGACTTCAAAAAGATTTCATCAGTTTCTAAATCAAAATCAGCCTCAAAACTATATAATAATTAAAGACAATCCCATCAGATACGATCCTGTTCATTTAATAACAATGCATGTGGAAACTGACATAGTTTTTTTCTGTCGTGCAATTTCTAAAATTATTAATACCCCAGGACAGTCAGACTTTAAGGATTTTTATGATTTAAAGGCTAAAAAAGCACAGGAAATAATTGAAGAAAATATAAATGAAGAAGCTGTTGCTGATGAGGTATTCATTTCAAGGTGTATCTCTGAGGAAATACCTGATAAATCGTGTTTATTTTTATCAAACAGCATGCCCATCAGAGATCTTGAATTATACGGAGCAGGCAGCTCTAAAGAAATAATGATCGGATTTAACAGAGGGGCAAGCGGGATTGACGGCATCATTTCATCTGCAACAGGCTTCATAAATGGAAAGGCAGAGATATGTACATTGCTTATCGGTGATATTGCCTTTATGCATGACCTGAACTCCCTTTCAATAATAAGATCTCTAAAAAAACCAATAATTATAGTGGTTATCAATAACAACGGCGGAGGTATTTTTCATTTTTTGCCTATTGTAAAAATTAAAGATATTTTTGAGGAATATTTCGCCACTCCTCATAATTTCAATTTTGAGGGTGCAGCAGCATCATTTAAAATTAATTATTTTCGCGCATCGTCTAATAAGGACTTCAGAAATATTTATAAGGATGCCATAAAGTCAGCCCAGGAAAAATATTCCTCTTCCATTATTGAAGTTTTTACAGACAGAGAGCACAATTTAAGACTAAGAAAAGAAATAAAAGATAAAATTTTGAAAGTATTCTAATCAATATCAATTTTAAAGGAAAAATTTGATGTCAAAAATACCATGGCAAAGCTTGGGAGATTACAAAGATATTAAATACCATAAATTTGAAGGTATTTCAAAAATTACCATAAACAGGCCAGAAGTAAGAAACGCGTTTCGGCCGCTGACTGTTAAAGAAATATCTGATGCATTAAGCCTGGCTACTTCTGATAATGAAACAGGTGTAATTATTTTAACAGGGGAGGGTGACAAAGCTTTCTGCTCCGGTGGTGATCAGAAAATAAGAGGAAATGCCGGCTATAAAAATGAAGAAGGCGCAGAGAGCCTTGGGGTTTTGGAGCTTCAAAGACAGATAAGGACCTGTCCTAAACCGGTAATTGCAATGGTGGCAGGGTTTGCAATTGGAGGCGGCAATATTCTGCAGCTTGTGTGTGATCTGACAATTGCAGCAGAAAATGCAGTTTTTGGGCAGACTGGTCCCAGGGTTGGTTCTTTCGATGGAGGATATGGGTCCAGTTATCTTTCAAGAATAGTAGGCCAGAAGAAAGCACGGGAGATATGGTTTTTGTGCAGA
>CAYNMO010000063.1:0-586 GCA_964398155.1 uncultured Actinomycetota bacterium
CAATGACTTATCTGCATCAATTGGTCTGCTTGGAAAGACAAGGCACCCGGAAGTAAAGAAATTAATGGATGAGATATCCGAAATATGCAAAGGTTATGGTAAAACTTTCGGAACTTCTATTGGTTATAATATTGAAGATATTGAAGATTGGATAAGAAGAGGTGTTTCTTGGATTGCCGTCGGGACAGATGATGGTTATATAATAAATGGGGCAAAAAAAACTTTAATTGATACAAGACAAATAATAAGTAAATATTAACATAATAGAAAACTTCTATTGTTTTATTTAATTTAAAAAATTTTAATAAGTATTATTTCATAAAATTTTACAAAAAAATGACAAAAATGAAAGAAGATGTTCCGCTTATTTCAATAGGTTTTGATGGTTACAATGCTGCCGAAGCACTTGAGGGCTTATCCAAAACAAACTCAAAAAATATTATTCTTTGTGCAATTGATGGTTTTACAAAACATGTAATACCAGAAGAGATGAGCCTCGAAAATTGGGAGGAAATTAAAGAATTATATAAAAAATATAACCTTTGCTTTTAAGGTCTTGCTGAGCATTGCAATATTTCAGATGATG
>CAYNMO010000063.1:596-5370 GCA_964398155.1 uncultured Actinomycetota bacterium
ATAAAAAATAATATAAAAAATATAAACTATGATAATATAGAAAAGATGAGAAATACAATAAATGAAATGAAAAAAATAAAAAAAAAATGATTAAGAGAATGGAATTCGCAAAATTTATGGGTGGCAGATACATTGATACAAATGCCGGCTATAAAGGCACTGAAAATAGTTTTTATAAAAATATAAATAAAATAATTAATTTAGCAGAAAAATTGAACCTCATTGTCTGCCTGGAAACACATGGCGATTTGGTTGATTCGGGGAAGTCAGGCCACAAATTGCTTGAAAAAGTTAATTCCAATAGAATAAAAATAGGTTATGATCCTGCGAATGTATATTTCTACAGCAGAGGTATGCTAAACCCTGTAGATGATATTAAATATGTTATGGATGATATTGGAATTATACATTTTAAAGGTGTAAGCCATAATGAAGATAAATCAAGATGGAATTTTCCCGAAATGGAGAAATCAAGTTTTAGCTATGATGATTTCTTTAAAGTTTTAGAAGATTATAAATATAGGGGAATGATTGCACTTGAAGTTGAAGGCAGATTCAGCTTTGAAGAAAACATAGGTTTTTCTGAAAGTCCGGTTTGGGATAAAGATAAGATTGTAAACATTTATAATTCTGAAATTGAATATCTCGAACAGAAGCTTTATTGGCTTTAGTTACATAGATTATTTGATTCTAATCTGGTAGAAAATTAACAATTCATTTAGGGAATATAAAAAATTTGCGCAACAGTATTTTAGTAATTTATAGATTGCAGAAAGGTAAATTGATGGTCACCAATCTTGAAAAATTAAAAAATAAAATAAAGAATAAGGAATTTTTTTTTGGTTCATCAGTCAATATATCAGATCCAATTGTAATGGAGATATTATGCGCAGTGGGATTTGAATTCATGTGGATTGAAATGGAACATTCAGCACTGGATAAAAATATTGTTAATACATTAATAATGGCGGCCAATGGTCCGGGTACTCCTGTATTCGTAAGGGTTCCAGATAATAATCCGGCTACCGTTAAACCTATACTTGAGATGGGTGTTGCCGGAATTATTTTTCCACTCATTAAAACAGTTGAAGACGCTGAACTGGCAGTAAAATCCTGCAAATATCCACCACTTGGTATAAGAGGATTTGGTCCTCGAAGGTCCAGCAGATACGGACTCTTGGAAAAGTTTGAATATATAAAAAATGCAGACTCCAGTATATGGGTTATGCTTATGATTGAGCACATTGATGCTGTTAATAATTTGGATGAAATTCTTAAAATTCCCGGCATAGGGAGTTTGGTAATAGGACCTCATGATCTCTCAGGATCTATTGGAATCTTGGGCCATGTTGAAGACGAGAAAGTAATGGATTTGGTAAAAATAGTTATAAAAAAGGCCAAAACTGCAAATATACCGGTTGGGGTTTCAATACCCTATAATATAGATGATGTAAAAAAATGGATTATCAGGGGTGTGGATTTTATAGAATTAAGCGGAGATTTGAATTTTTTAACCTCATCTGCAGTTAATTGTGTTAACAGTGTAAATATTCTTTTAAAATCCATGGGGAAATAAATTAAATGATAGAAGATATACCGCTTATTTCAATAGGTTTTGACGGTTACAATTTAGCTGAGACGCTAGAGGGTTTTTCAGAAACAAAATCAAAAAACATCATTCTCTGCGCAATCGATGGTTTTACAAAACATGTTATACCTGAAGAAATGAACATTGGTGACTGGGAGGAAGTCAGGGAGCTTTTCAAAAAGAATAATCTTAATTTTTATGGTCTTGCAGGCCAGTGCAATATTTCAGATGATAGTGATATTGAAAAAATGATAAAGAGAATGAAATTTACCAATTTCATGGGTGGCAGACATGCTGATACAAATGCCGGCCACAAAGGCACTGAAAGTAATTTTTATAAAAACATAAATCAAATAATTGATCTGGCAGAAGAGCTTGACCTTACAATCTGTCTTGAAACTCATGGCGATATGATTGATTCTGCGAAGTCAGGCCGAAAATTGCTTGACCGGGTCAATTCCGACAGAATTAAAATTGCTTACGATCCCGCTAATGTATATTTCTATAGCAGAGGCAGATTAAATCCTTCAGAAGATATCAAATATGCAATGGATAATATTGGAATCATACATTTTAAGGGTGTATACCATAATAAGGATAAATCAAAATGGAGTTTTCCTGTAATGAAAGAATCAGGTTTTAGCTATACTGATTTTTTTAAAGTACTTGCTGAGTCTGACTACAGGGGAAGGATCGCACTTGAAGTAGAAGGCAGGCTGAGATTTGAAGAAAACAAAGGGTTTTTTGAAGACCCGGTCTGGGATAAAGAAAGAATTATAAATGCTTATAATTCTGAAATTGAATATCTCAAACAAAAACTTTTTTTAGACGCAGATGTATAAATTGTAGACAGACCAATAATTACTTCTCATGATAAATTAAAAAAGTCAGTAAAAATAAATAACTTTTAAAATCACTAAAAAATAGCTTAAGGATAATCAGCATGTTTATAAATAAAATCAATATTAAATTAAGCTAATTGACAATTCATGTCTGTAGATTATATGTATATAATACATACTATTATATAACCTGTTCTGTTTTGCCTGTAAAAAATGTTATATGTGAAAAAAATGGGTGATTAAAATTGAATAAAATTAAAGCAGCCATAATTGGACCCGGCAATATTGGAACTGATCTAATGTACAAGGTGCTGAGAAGTAAAAATATCGATATGGCACTGATGGCTGGAATTGTTGAATCTGAGGGAATTGCCAGAGCAAAAAAACTGGGTATAGAAACATCTGTGACGGGAGCAGAAGCATTTCTTGAAAGGAAAGATATCAGAATTGTTTTTGACGCTACAAGTGCAAAAGCTCATATAAAAAATGCACCGCTTCTTAAGCAGGCCGGCAAGATTGTTATTGATCTGACCCCTGCAGCAATTGGCCCCTTTGTTGTTCCCTGTGTTAATCTGGATGAGCTTAGTGATGAATCAAATTTAAATATGGTAACGTGCGGGGGGCAGGCAACTATACCCATAGTTTATGCTGTAAGCAGGGCAGCGCAGGTAAACTACGCAGAGATTGTGGCATGCATAGCAAGCAGGAGCGCAGGTCCCGGGACCCGCGCAAATATTGATGAATTTACCCGGACAACTGCAAGGGCAATTTCTCTTCTTGGCAGGGCCAAAAAAAGTAAAGCCATTATAGTTTTAAATCCTGCTGAACCCCCAATTATGATGACAAATACAATTTACATTGAAGTTGAAAAAATGGATGAAAAAGCTATATTGCTGTCTATTGAAGCCGTGCTCAAAGAGATACAGGCTTATGTTCCGGGCTATCAGCTGAGGGTCCCTCCTCTCTTTGATGGCAACAGGGTTACTACTATTATTCAGGTTGAAGGAGCCGGTGATTTTTTACCTAAATATGGCGGAAATCTTGATATAATTAATTCTGCGGCTATTGCAGTAGGTGAAAAACTGGCGGCAAAAATGTTAACAGACAGGATAAACTATAATGACAGATAAAAAACATATACATCTGATTGATACCACGCTTCGTGATGGCAGCCATGCAATAAGTCATAAATATACGGTAGAGCAAATAAAAGAAGTTGCGGCCGGTCTTGACAGTTGCGGTATCGAATACATTGAAGTATCACATGGCGATGGTCTGGCTGCTTCTTCTGTTAATTATGGATTTGCCAGCCTCTCAGATGAAGAGATGCTAAAAGCGGCAGCGAGTGTAATAAAAAAAAGCAAATTAACTGTTTTGTCAATTCCGGGGATTGGCACTGTAGAAGATTTGAAACTCGCAGCAGACTGTGGCGCAAAAGTATGCAGGATTGCAACTCATGTAACGGAAGCTGATATCGCCCGGCAGCACATAGAAATCTCAAAAAAACTTGGAATGGAAGTCTGTGGATTTTTAATGATGATTGCAAACGCAGAACCCAAAAAAATAGCCCAGCAGGCAAAACTTTTTGAAAGCTATGGCGTTGATTTTATTACAATGGCAGATTCCTCAGGCGCCCTTCTTCCTGCTGATGTAAAATCAAGAGTGGCAGCAGTTGTTAATGCTGTTAGTATTCCAGTTGATTTTCATGCCCACAACAGTTTGTCTCTGGCGGTAGGGAATTGCCTTGCTGCCGTTGAAGCCGGCGCCTCTTATCTTGACTGCTCACTTCGAGGTCTGGGAGCAGGTGCAGGGAATGCACAGAGCGAGGTACTCGTAGGAGTGCTGGATAAAGCAGGTTATGAAACAGGAATTGATTTTTTTAAAATAATGGACACTGCAGAAAATATAATTGAACCTCTTATGCAAAGGCCTCAGGTTATAAGGAATACATCGCTTATGCTTGGATATGCCGGTGTCTATTCCAGCTTCCTGCTTTTTACTTACAGAGCTGCCGAAAGATTTAATCTTGATCCCAGAGATATACTTGTGGAGCTTGGCAGGAGACGAATGGTCGGGGGACAGGAAGATATGATTATTGATGTTGCGTATCAGCTTTCTGAAGAGATCAAACAAAGCAAAATAAATTAATAATTTTTAGTAAATTCAAAATAAATTAATTATTTTTGCAACTATATGGATATTGTCAATATAATATAGTTTATGAGAAGCGGTTTATTGTCATGGCTGACTTTGGCCAGTGTGTTTTATGCTGACATGAAGCGTGGCCAGACTGTTAATAAATTATTAGAACTCAAAATAAATTATTAAATTTTTTAAATCAAGG
>CAYNMO010000063.1:5380-11804 GCA_964398155.1 uncultured Actinomycetota bacterium
AAGGGGATATAAAATGGAACCTGTTTTAAAGAATATATCAAAAGTAGGCATAGTAGTTAAGAATTTAACCGAAACACTGGATCAATATTATCGCAGGTACGGTATAGGCGGGTGGAAAATCTGGGATCAGAATCCGCAGACACTCAACAATCAAATGACCGGTAATGAAAAAACCGACTACAGTGCTCGTATAGCGCATTCCAAAATTGGTGATACTGTATGGGAGCTGATAGAACCTGTCAGTGGCAACAGTATATACGCGGAGTTTTTAAAAAATCATGGAGAAGGCATTCATCATCTCGGCTACGAAGTTCAGGATATGGGGAAAGCCCTTGGATTCTTTGCGGATCTCAATATTAAGATAACTCAAAGTGCAGACTGGGGTGGGCTTAGGTCTGCTTTTTTTGATGCAAATGAAGACCTTAAGCATACCGTTGAAATCTATAATATCCCAGAGGATTTTAAATATCCGGAACCTGCTTTTTGCTATCCCGCCAAATCAGACGAAGATATTTCAGTAAAACCATTTTTTAAGGAGGTCAGGCAGGTTGGCCTGGCTGTCAAAGACATAAAAAATACAGCCAGGACATATAACGACAAATATGGACTGGGTCCATGGGAATTATATAAATATTTTTCCCCAAAAACCAAAGATATGAAATACAATGAAGTCGGTCTTCTTGATCAGAAATTTACAACAGGCGCCACAATGATTGGTAAAACAGAAGTGGAATTAATTGAACCCGAACAAGGTAAAAGTGTCTACGCCGATTTCATAAATGAATATGGTGAGGGAATCCAGCACATATCATTTATTTACAATTGCAGTTTTGAAGAAACGTTAAAATTTCACAAAGATAACAATCAGATTGTAAGGCAGAGCGGAAACGTTAATAATGCGCTTTTTGCTTACTTTGATACTGAAAAAGATCTTAAATTTATTTCAGAATATGTTTTGGTACCACAGGATTTTAAAATGCCCGACAGTGATTATTCTTATCCAAAATAGCACTGAGCTGCCGTAATGGTTAAAGAATACTTTTTGGCATTATAGTGACTATTTGTTTTATTTATAATTTTATGAGTTTTTTTAAAAATATGAAAGGCGGTGGATAAGTTAGCATGCAAATCAACAAAGAAAAAATGCTTGAAATGTATAAAACAATGTTAACCATTCGTAAGTTTGAGGAGAGCGTTATAAAGCTCTATGCTTCAGGATCAATTACCGGAGCGGCCCATCTCTACATTGGTGAAGAGGCTATTGCCACTGGGGTGTGTGCAAATTTAAATCCTGATGACTACATAACCAGCACCCACAGAGGTCACGGGCACTTAATAGCAAAGGGCGGCAGGCTGGACTTAATGATGGCAGAGTTATTTCAAAAGAAGACAGGATACTGCAAAGGCAAAGGCGGTTCAATGCATATATGTGATATGTCACTTGGCATCATAGGATCAAATGGCATAGTAGGCGCGGGGCTTGTAATAGCAAATGGCGCCGCCCAAACCTGTAAAGTAAATAACAAAGGACAGGTATGCGCCTGTTTTTTTGGTGACGGTGCAGCAAACCGTGGCACTTTTCATGAGGGCCTAAATATGGCCTCGATCTGGAAGCTTCCTGTTATTTTTGTATGTGAAAACAATTACTACGGTATCTCCGGATGCCAGAGAGAGATGATGAATATCTGCGATATTTCAGAGCGGGCAAAATCTTATGGAATACCCGGAATAACTGCAGACGGAAATGACGTACTTGCAGTATACAATGCCACCTCTGAGGCACTCGCAAGAGCAAGAAATGGCAATGGTCCAACACTTCTTGAATTCAGGACCTGGAGACACAGAGGCCACTGGGAAGGAGATCCAGACGAGTGGAGAGAAAAAGAAGAACACGATATGTGGGTAAAAAAAGAACCAATTGCTGCTTTTTCAAATTATTTAATTGAAAACAATGTGGCGGCCAAAGAAGAAATATCTAAAATAGAAGATGAGGTAAAATCCGAACTTGCCGATGCAATAAGTTATGCCAAAGAAAGCCCGGACGTAACACCGGAGCAGCTCTATGAGGATGTTTATTTTAACGGTTAGTTTTTAATAGCTATAAATAATATTCATTGCAAAATGTTTATTTATTATAAAAGGAGACATATCATGAGACAGATTACATATAGAGACGCAATAAGAGAGGCAATTGAATTTGAGATGCGCCGTGATCCAAGGATGTTTTTGGCCGGAGAAGACGCAGGAAGAATGGGCGGCGCTAACTTTGTAACCAAACCATCTTTTGCTGAGTTTGGTACGGACAGGATAAAGGATACACCAATATCTGAGACGGCCATAATAGGTCTGGGTGTCGGGGCAGCAGTAACCGGACTAAGGCCGGTTGTTGAGATAACATTTATGGATTTTATGGGAGTGTGTATGGACGAAGTGGCCAACCAGGCTGCAAAAATGAGATATATGTTTGGCGGCAAAGCCAAAATTCCTCTTGTAATTAGAACTGTAAATGGAGCAGGAAACAGGACTGCAGCTCAGCACTCGCAAAGTCTTGAAGCCTGGCTGACACACATTCCCGGACTAAAAGTTGTTATGCCTTCAACTCCGGCTAATGCCAAAGGCCTCTTTCTTAGCTCTGTAAGAGATGATAATCCGATAATATTTGTTGAAAACAGAATGCTCTATAGTAAAAAGGGAGACTGTCCTGAAGGTGAATATCTCGTGCCTCTTGGCAAAGCAAATATTATGAAAGAGGGTAGTGACGCAACAATAATATCGTGGAGCAGAATGGTACATACTTCCCTTGCCGCTGCAAACCTTCTTGCAAAAGAAGGCATAAACTGCGAAGTAATTGATCTTCAGACCCTTGTTCCGCTGGACAAAGAAACAATACTTGCATCAATTAAAAAAACAGGGAAAGCAGTCATTGTTCACGAGGCAGTTAAAACATCAGGCTTTGGAGCTGAAGTTGCTGCAATTATAGCTGATGAAGCATTCAGTTTCCTCAAGAGCCCAATAAAAAGAGTAACGGCTCCTGACACACCTATTCCATATGCTTCAAAACTTGAAGATGAATTTATTCCAAATGAGGCAAAAATAATTAGCGCTGTAAAATCGATAATGTAATTTAATATTAAAAATAATATCAAAAATTATTTATCTTTAAATTTTTTGAGGAGAAAAGATGGAAGAAGAAATAATAATTCCAAGACAGGGCCAGACAATGACCGAGGGAACTATTCAGAAATGGTTTAAAAAAGATGGAGATCTGGTAAATGAAGGTGAGGAGCTTCTTGAGATAATGACCGACAAGGTATCGGTGACAATAGAGAGCCCCAAAACCGGAATACTAAAAATTACTGCACAGGAAGATGAGACAATACCAGTTTATGGAGTTATAGGGTATGTAAAAGACGACAAATAAATATTTTGAAATTTTTATATTTTTTAAAAACAGTAGATATAAGTTATTTTATTTAAAATATATCAGGGCAGCCATATTTTGTTTTAATAGAGTTGGGAAGCCTTGTAGAGCTTGTCAGAAAATATGTTGTTTGCCGGAACCGATTATTAAGAATAAAGAAAAATTAAAAAATGAAAATTTATGCTGAATATATACATCCTCTGGTAAGGAAGGCAATTAAAATACAGAGTGAAGAAATTGATCTTGAGCAGGCTCTTTATATCAGAGATTTTGCTGTAATGATTGAAAAAAAACATAAGCTTAAAAACCTGCTGATAGATGACAAAACAAGGAATCTTAAAGTTTCTGTTTTAATAAACGGCGTAAACGCAGGTGACAATTCTTATACTCTCAAAGATAATGACAGAGTCCATTTTATGGTATTTACGACGGGGGGATAAAATTATCTCCGTCTGAAGAGTACTTCAGAGTAAATATTTTAAAATTGGGAACACAGTATAAATACAATTCGGTTTCGACTGGTAAATTAATTAGTTTCTGGTGATTAACTCGGTTTTTAGGAACTATTTATTTAAATTAAGCTTGAAATTTTCCAGATTAGAACATTTTAGCTAATTGTTCTCCGGAAACTGACTAGTTGCTGATGATTAATTCGGTTTTTAGGAATTATTTATTTAATTAAGCTTAAAAGACTTACGATTAGACTATTTTAACTAGTTATCCTCCAAGAACTAACTAAGAGTGATAATAGTCAATGTTCTTAAGCAGACATGGGCGTGGCTGCGCGCTTACTTTTTATTAGCAGTTTATTTTATTGCATCAGCTAAATTTAATATTTGATTTTTGAAAGGATATATATGAATAATCTTGAAAAATTTCTGGAAAAAATAAACAGAGGCGAAGTTTGTCTGGGCGCAGGTGTTCAGTTCAGAGAGCCGATGGTATCAGAGCTGTTTAGTGAAATAGGTTTTGATTTTTTATGGATATGCGCAGAGCATACAGCTGCAGACAGGGGAACCATTCTTTCCCATATTATGGCAACAAAGGGGACAGATACCGCTCCTTTTGTCAGAGTGCCGGGAAATGAGCCTTTTATTTTAAAGCCTTTTTTAGACATGAATCCTGCAGGCATAATATTTCCTTTTATTTCCACGCCTGAGGACGCCATAAAGGCCGTTAAATCATGCAGATATCCCCCGGAAGGCATCAGAGGATATGGGCCGACCAGGCCAACCAATTACTATATGATGGATAAGGAAAAATATTTTGAAATGTCAAAATATAACCCCTGGGTCATATTGCAGATTGAGCATATTGATGCAGTTAAAAATCTGGATAAAATCTTAGAAGTTCCTGGGATAGGCAGTATTGTAATCGGTCCCAATGATCTGGCAAATTCAATAGGCATAATGGGTGGCAGCAGAAGCCTGGAAGTCAGCAGACTTATTGAAACAATATTAAAAAAGGCGCGTGATAAAAAAGTTACCGCCGGAGTTTCTATAGGTTATGACATGGATGAATTAGATAATTATAAAAAGTTAGTTGACCTTGGAGCAAGCTGGTTTGATGTTGCTTTTGATATGGTTTCCATCAGAAATTATTCCCAGAATGTTCTGGATAAGATAAAAAAAATATTTAAATAAATTTATTTATTGCATCATAATTTATTCAATTTGAAAATTTTCTGTCAGCTGCCTGCAAAATGAATGATATTAATAATTGTAGTTGGGGCGCAAACAGCCAGACGCAGAAAGAGCAATAAAAATTTTTTTAGGAAGGGAAATTTAAATGGAGACAGCCAAAAGAATAGAAAGGCTTGGAACAGAAAATGCATTTAATGTTATTGCTGATATCTTAAGATTAAAAGATGAGGGCAGAGATATCATAAATTTTTGTCCGGGTGAACCCGATTTTCCCACCCCTCAAAACATAAAAGAGGCTGCTTTTAATGCCATTAAAAATGACAGGACTCATTATGGGCCGGCAGCAGGGCTGACACAGTTAAGAAAAGAAATAGCAGCATATATTGCAAGAACAAGAAATATTGAAGTGCAAATGGAAGAAGTAGTAGTAACTCCCGGCGCAAAACCCATAATTTATCATTCAATATTCGCCTTGATAAATGAGGGCGATGAAGTTATTTACCCTAATCCCGGCTTTCCTATTTATGAATCGGTTGTAAACTTTATCGGAGCAAAAGCCATACCTCTTCCCCTGTTGGAATCCAAAAACTTCAGCTGCGATATAGAATATTTGAAAAAAATAGTTACACCAAAAACTAAAATGATAATACTTAATTCTCCGCATAACCCTACCGGAGGAATACTAGGCAGGTCCGACCTTGAGGCCATTGCTGAAATTGCAATAAAAAACGATTTGTGGATTTTGTCAGATGAAATATATGGCAGGATAATTTATGACGGGGCATTTTACAGCATCGCATCAATTCCGGGCATGAAAGAGAGAACCATAATAATGGATGGTTTTTCTAAAACATATTCTATGACCGGATGGAGAATAGGTTATGGAGTAATGAATAAAGCACTTGCGGAAATCATATCAAAAATAGTAATAAACAGTGAATCATGTACTGCAACATTTACTCAGATTGCAGCAATCGAAGCATTAACAGGTCCTCAGACTGAGGTAGACAGAATGGTAAATGAGTTTAAGGAACGCAGAGACCTCATTGCTGAAGGATTAAATGATATTGAAGGCATAGAATGTTTAATTCCAGAGGGCGCTTTTTATGTATTTCCAAATGTAACAAAAGTCTGCCATAAATTAAAACTAAACAGCTCTTATGAATTGCAGCAGTTATTACTGAAAGAGTGCTCTGTCGCATTGCTTGCCAGAAGTGCATTTGGCCCGAAAAATCTGGGCGAAAAAGAAGAATATCTCAGACTGGCATTCACAACGTCACAAGATGCCATCAGGGAAGGCATCAAAAGAATAAAATCCTTCATAGAAAAAAATTAAAATAATTTTAAACACATGTATTTG
>CAYNMO010000064.1:0-2227 GCA_964398155.1 uncultured Actinomycetota bacterium
TAGATCTTAAAATAAAAAACAGTAAAATAGCAGGCGCCGATGATAAAAAATTTGATGAAGAAAAGTGGGCTCTTGCTGGTCTTGTTCATGATATAGACTACGAAGATACGGCAGATGATCCTTTACGGCACTCTCTCCTGGCAGAAAAAATTCTTCTTGAAAACGGTTTTGATGAAGACATTGCATACGCTGTAAAAGTTCACAATGATGCGCATGGGTTTCCTTTTAAAAGTGACATGGATATTGCGCTTTTTGCAGCTGATCCTGTTTCAGGACTAATTGTTGCGTCTGCTCTTATAAACGCCGGAAAAAAAATAGACTCAATTGACGCTGATTTTGTCGTAAAAAGATACAGGGAAAAATCTTTTGCCAAAGGCGCAAACAGAAAACAGATGCTTGCCTGTGAAAAATTAGGCTATACTCTTGAAGAATTTTTAAGTATTGCCCTGATTGCCATGAAAAAAATAGGACCACAAATCGGACTGTAAGTTTTAAATATTTTATTTATAGCAAAAGCGGTCTCACGGCTTTTGTATTTTAAAAGATCAGCACATTAGGACGTCTTGCAAACAGGACAAATTATTTTAAATATTTACTAAAAGACATTAAGAAAGCAGGGGCAGTAATGGAAGATTTTAAAGATTTTTTAAGCCTGGTTCAAAAAAGAAAAAGTATTAGGTCTTATAAAAATACGGACATTGAGAAAGAAAAGCTTGATTATATACTTGAAGCTTTCAGGCTGGCTCCTTCTGCAAAAAATCTGCAGCCCTGGAAACTGATAGTTGTAACCGATAAAGCCGTAATGAATGCACTGGTGCCGGCTTGCAGAAACCAGGCTTTTATAGGCGAAGCACCTGTAATTATTGCAATCTGCGTTAAAGTGGAGGAAGCCTACGCAACAATGGGAGGTTATCTTAACAGCGCCCCGATTGATGTCGGTATTTCCTTTGAGCACCTTATGCTTGCAGCAACTGAACAGGGTTTGGGATCATGCTGGATTGGAGCTTTCAATGAAGAAGCTGTTGGGGAAATACTGGGTCTACCTGAAAATGTAAGGGTAGCAGCATTAACGCCTATTGGTTATTCAAATGATTTAGGCAGAGAAAGAAGAAGAAAATCTGTCGAAGATATAGTTTCTTATAATAAATACTGAGAAGAAAAAATGGAAATAATAGTAACACATCTTGCATCTGATTTTGATTCTTTTGCAGGGATGGTAGCTGCAAAGAAAATTTTTCCTACTGCAGAGATTGTGCTTCCATCTTCAATAAATCAGAACGTCAGAGAGTTTATTTCGCTTCATGAGGATGATCTGCCGCGGCTAATTGAAGTTTCAGATATAGACTTTGTGGATGTAACAAAAGCAATAGTTATCGACACGAGAATTGCAGGAAGACTCGGCCATGTAAGTAAAATATTTGATAATCCTGATTTGAAAATTGTAATATTTGATCATCACCAAAAAAGTGCTGAAGATTTAAAATCAGGAAAGAACTACTATAAAAAAGTTGGCTCTACAACAACCATACTAGTTCAAAAGATCATAAAAAATAAAATAAATGTTTCGCAAATCGAAGCTACTCTTTTTATGCTTGGTATTTATGAAGATACGGGAAATTTTTCGTATCAGGGCACTACTCCTCAGGATCTTGCGGCAGGTTCTTTTTTATTAAAAAAGGGCGCCAATCTTTTTGTAATTTCAAAATTCTTAAATATAGCTTTATCTGAAGATCAGCATGAACTTCTTGAAAAACTGATATTTAATTCCGAAAAAATAAAAGTAAATGAAAAAGAAATTATTTTTTCGAAAGAAATATCAGAAAATTTTATAGAAGGTCTTTCTGTTCTTACGAGAAAACTTGCCTTAGTCGAAGAAGCGGATGTAGTGTTTTGCTGGGTAAAAATGAAAGACAAGATTTATCTGGTCGGTAGAAGTGACGACAAAGAAGTGAATGTCTCAAAAATTCTTCTTCCATTTGGCGGCGGCGGTCATGAGCTTGCAGCGTGTGCTGTTATAAAAGATATGGATTTTAAAAAAATACAGGACATTTTGATTGATTCGCTTGAGAAAAATATCAAAAAACCTCTTGCAGCGAGAGATATTATGACTTTTCCTGTAAAAGTTGTTAATGAAAATGACAGCATTTCTTATGCCGGAGAATTATTAAAAAAATATGGGCACTCCGGTATTCCAATTATTAATTCTTCCGGTGCTTTGACTGGCATC
>CAYNMO010000064.1:2237-8124 GCA_964398155.1 uncultured Actinomycetota bacterium
AATAAAACATGGTTTGTCTCACGCACCAGTCAAAGGATTCAAATCAGGAGAGATAATTACAGCTGCCCCGGAGAGTACGCTTGAAGAAGTTCAAAGGCTGATGATAGAAAACGGCATAGGCAGGATACCGATAGTTTCTAAAAGTAAGATGCTTGGAATAATTACAAGAAAGGACCTGCTAAGATATTTAAACTATAAAGAATACCCCGTTTTGCCAGACAAAAAATCACAGGGAGATGATCATGATTTTTTTAAAACAAATGTAATGGAAAGAATAAAATCGCTTTTGCCCCAAGAAATAGAAAATATGCTTTTTGTAATTTCAGATCTCGCAAAGGAGCTTAAGTATAAAGTATATCTGGTGGGCGGAATTGTCAGAGATATGCTTCTTAATAAACAGAACCTCGATATAGATATAGTTGTTGAAGGAGACGGCATAAATTTCTCAAAAAAACTTTCAGAAATTATTAATGGAAAATTATGGACTCACAAGAAATTCAAGACCAGTGTAATAGTGCTTAAGAATAAAACTCATATTGATGTGGCAACTGCGAGAGTGGAATATTATGAAAAACCTGCTGCACTTCCTGATATTGAAGAAGCAAGCATAAGGCAGGATCTTTACAGACGGGATTTTACAATAAATTCAATGGCTATTTCACTAAATAAATCAAATTTTGGTGAGCTTATTGATTATTTTGGAGGAAGACGGGACTTAAAGAGAAAAAGAATAAAAATAATGCACAAATTAAGCATTGTTGAGGATCCTACCAGAATATTTAGGGCTGTCAGGTTTGAACAAAGATTTTCATTTAAAATTGACAGCCAGGCAGAAAGCCTTATAAGAAATGCCATAGAAATGGAAATAATATCAAAACTTACCGGAGTCAGAATAAGAGATGAACTTATTGCAATTCTCGAAGAAGACTATCCAGTCAAGCCGCTTAAAAGACTTTATGAATACGGTGCCCTCCATAAAATAAAGATAAATGCTCAAATTAATGCAAAATTTAAAAACAAAATAAAAAAAGCTTTGGAAGGCTGCTGCGAGATGAAAAACTTTTATGGAGAAAACATAAAAAAGTGGCGGCTTGTTTTTTTTTTTTTTTTTTCTGATTTTAATGAGGAACAGCTTACTAAATGGTGCCATGAAATGAAAGTAAAGAAGAAAGATATGGAAATAATTTCAAATGCAATATATGCATTCCCTCTTCTGCAAAAGGAGCTTTCCTCCTTAAAAATTAGTAATTCTGAGCTGTATATGTTATTAAAAAATACAGCTCCGGAACTTCAGGCAAGATTATACAGCTCAGGAGGCAGTATTAAAAAAAATATTCTTCATTACATAAAGGACTTAAAGGATTTAAAACTTAATACCAGGGGCGAAAAGTTAATAGGGATGGGATTTAAGCATGGTCCTGAAATAGGCAGAGCTCTTGATTTGCTGCTTGTTTTAAAACTGGACGGGGAAGTCAAAAGCGAAGAAGAGGAAATAATTGCAGCAGAGTTTATGCTGGAAAATATTTACAGTTAAAAACAGGTATAATTTTTTTGTAATGAAACAGCGTTATAATCATGTATAGTTGAAATAATATTATGATATATTTTAAAAAATTAATAACGGAGTCTGTAAATGAAATTTAGGCGTCTTGGGAAAACAAACATAGAAGTCGGTATTATAGGACTGGGCACGGAATATGTCTGGCATGATCCTTTTAAAAAAGTGGAAGAAGTAGTTATGGAAGCAATTGAAAACGGCGTTAATTATTTCGATATTTTTATGGGTTCCTCCGATATAAGGGATAATCTAGGAATTATTCTTAAAAAACGAAGAAAAGAATTAGTTATAGCAGGGCATTTAGGATGTATTGATATTGGCGGACAGTATGCAAAAACAAGAGATAAGGCAATTTCTTTGGAATTTATTAATGATTTTTACAAAAGACTGCAAACTGATTACATAGATATTCTTTTTCTGCATAACATCAATGAAGAGGATGAATTTGAGGAAGCATTCAGAAGCGATGGGATACTGGATCTGGCTTTAAAATTGAAAAAAGAAGGAAGAGCAGGGTTTATTGGTTTTAGCAGCCATAAAGTTCCCGTATCACTTAAAGCTTTAAGAAGCGGGCATGTGGAAGTTTTAATGTTTCCTGTTAATCCGGCATTTGACATTCTTCCTGGTGACACAGATCATGAAAAAATTACGGACATCCTGAAAGAGGAATTACCCGTAAATAAAGAAAGAGAATTGCTTTACCTGGAATGCCAGCAAAAAGATATTGGTTTTGTAGCCATGAAACCTTATGGTGGAGGCAGAATATTTTCCCTGTTAAAAAAATTCCGGGATTTCACAGACACATCAGAAGTTGTTTTACAGTGTCTTAATTATGCTCTGACACGCCCCGGTGTTTCAACGGTAGTGCCGGGGTGTAAAAGTATCGAAGAAGTAAAAAGTGCTCTAAAATATCTGGATGCACCCGATGAGAGGAAAGATCATAGTCATTTAATAAAAAATCTTGATTTAAATTTTAAAGGAAAATGCATGTACTGCAACCATTGCCAGCCCTGTCCTGAAGGCCTTGATATAGCAATTATTACAAAGCTTGCAGACACAGCAGAGGAAGACCTGACAGAAGCATTAAATGAAGAGTATCTTTTGCTCGAAAATAAAGCTTCAGCCTGTAAGAAATGCAGCATTTGTGAGCAAAGATGCCCTTTTGAAGTTTGCGTCACAGCAAACATGGACAGAGCTGCCAGGATTTTTAAAATTTAATTTTTGCTAAATTTTCACAGGGTTTTCTTTGCTACAGGAAAAGATAATAATGTTTTAATTTTATAAAACAAATATTATAATTATGCCACAATAAACGTATAATATTATTGAAAATTTAAATAATAGAGCAAAATTTATGTAAAACAAACTTTTAGACAATAAAACACAAAAAAATTTATGGAAACAACCACCGAAAAATATAAATCAAAAAAAACTTTTAGAGAAAAGTCCCGGTATTTTTTTGACAACCTGATGTCAAGAGGGACGCTCTCACTAATTGGATTTCTTGCAATTATATCATTTGCTTTAATTTTAATATTTACTATTGTTCTTTGGCTAATCAATATTCTTCCAGGCAAGAATTTTTCGGAATTATTATGGCTCAATATCTTTAAAACTTTAAATACAGGAACACTAAGCGGGGCGGACCCCGGACAGATGAATTTTCTGCTTTCCTTCCTGATCGCACTTGCAAGCATTTTTATTACAAGCCTTTTAATAGGTCTTCTGACAGCCGGCATACAGCAAAAAATATGGTCGCTAAGCCAGGGGAGATCAAAAGTAATAGAATCTGATCATACTATAATCCTTGGATGGTCAGAAATAATATTTACCGTTATCAGAGCATTGAACGAATCTGCCATTAATCAGAAGTCACGAAAAATAGTAATAATGGCTCAAAAAAACAAAACTGAAATGGAAGAAATTATAAGAGAAAAAGTCAGGATATCCAAAAACTTAAAAATTATTTGCAGAAAAGGAAATCCCATTGATTTAAATGACCTTAAAATAGTAAACATCTCAACATCGAGATCAATAATTATAATCGAGGATTCTGACTCAAAGGTTTTAAAGACAATACTTGCAATTAACAGCAGCAGGGATCACACACGTATAAAACCTTTTAATATTGTGACGACATTAAACGAAAATAAAAATCTTGATTCGGGGAGGATAGCGGGTGAGGGACAGGCAAAGTATGTGCTAAGTAAAGTTTTTATCGCAAGGCTTATTGCAAATACCTGTTACCAGCCAGGTCTTTCACTTGTCTATAATGATCTTTTGACTTTTAAAGGTGATGAGATATACATAAGAGAGGTTCCTAAAATTACGGGCAAAACTTTCAAAGAAATTCTTTTTATGTTTGAGGATTCTGCGGTAATAGGTATAAATTCAGGAAGTAAAATAATATTAAAGCCACCGCCAGACACTATTATAGGTTCTGGCGATAAAATTATTGCCATCACTGCTAATGGCAGTTCGGTGCTTCTGTCGGGAGTCAGTAGCTATAATATTAACAGGGAAGCAATCTGTATATCAGATAAAAAACGAAGTATACCCAAAAAAATATTAATACTTGGCTGGAACGAAAAAGCTCCTGTTATTATTAACGAAATCAGGAATTTTATATCAGCAGATACTGCAATAACAGTTGTTTGTGACAAAAGTTTTCTCATGAACAGCAAAGATGCTGCAGCGAGCTTTTTAAAGGATAAGAAATATTTTAAAGATCTCGAGGACTCTAATATCAGATTTATCAATGGAGACATTAATGACCATAATGTTCTTTTAAAACAGGTTAGCCAGGGTTTTGGGCATGTTATTGTTCTTGCTTATCCGGGAATTGAAATCCAGGAAACAGACAGCATAACACTTATGTCACTAATACATTTAAGAGATATTGCTCAAAAAAACAGTCTAAATTTTTCAATAACAAGTGAAATGCTTGATGTTAATAACAGGGAACTTGCCAGAGTTGCCAAAGTAGATGACTTTATCGTAAGCGGAAAACTTGTAAGTCTTCTGCTTGCCCAGATTTCAGAAAATGAATTGCTGAATTTGATTTTTGAGGAACTTCTCAGTGAATACGGTTCAGAAATATATATTAAAGATATTGAAGAATTTATCAGTATTTCCCAGCCAGTGAATTTTTATACTGTTCTTGAAGCGGCAAGCCACAAAAATGACCTTGCTATCGGTTATAAAATAAGTATGCAGGAAAATATCAGCAGTAAAAATTTTGGTATTTATATTAATCCAGACAAATCTCTACCCATTAATTTTTCAACAGGCGACAGTGTGATTGTATTATCGGAAAGTAATAAATTTTAATCAGAAGAAATATGAAAAAAATTAGAAATTTTCTTGGCAATAAAATATTTATACACATAATGGTTATTTTAGGTTTTGCGGCTTTATATGGTTTTATTGCAACGGGGGATAAATATCTTATGCTTTGCATTGCTTTGTCTTTTGCGGGTTCAATATGCGGCAGCTTTATTAAAGTTATTGATAAAATCGAACAATAAATCAAAATTCTGACCAGGGAGAGTAACGAAATTTGAAACCATTTTTTGAAAGCAGAAGTTATCCTATAGGACAAGTTTTATAGTTATAAATTAAAATATATTATACTTCTCCGATTACTCAATAAACAATAAATTAATTAAACTTTTGATATAAATGAAAAATTTAAAAGAATATTTTCATCTTCCAAGAACAGTTTATATTTTGTTTTTTGCAAGGATGATTAATGCTATTGGCAGTTTTGTTTATCCTTTTCTTGCAATATTATTAACCCAGAAACTCGGTTTTGATGAGCGGGCTGCAGGCATTATTACAACAATATCAATTTCCATAGCTGGTATAGGAATACTTGTTGGAGGAAAACTTGCAGATAAAATTGGAAGAAAAAAACTTATTATTTATTCCAGTCTTTCAGGTGCTGTGATATTTATTGCATGTGCTTTTTTGGGGGTTTCCAAAATAATTGTTTATCTGATTATGGCAGGTAATTTGATAAGCGTTATGCAATGGCCTACCCTGGATGCAATGGTTACGGATATGACTGATAAAAATAACAGGCAGACTGCATTTTCACTATTATATATGGGGTTAAATATCGGCATGGCAATAGGACCACTTATGGGCGGTTTTTTAATAAACGGGCATCTTTTCTGGTTTTTTTTAATAGATGGAATTACAACTATAATATCTTTAATCCCTGTAATACTATTTGTCAAAGATACAAAACCTACTGAAGACCAGATGAATGCTGTTCCAAAAACGGATACAGAAAGTGCAGAGAGAGGGAGTATCTTTAAGGCTTTT
>CAYNMO010000064.1:8134-11749 GCA_964398155.1 uncultured Actinomycetota bacterium
GTGTTTGGGAGTAACGGCCCTCGAATGTATGGTTTAATTATGACAGTAAACGCAGTAATAGTTATAATTTTTACTCTCTTTGTAATATCTTTTACAAAGAAATTAAAGCCGCTTGTAAGCATTGGCATTGGCGGGCTGCTTTATGCCATAGGTTTTGGAATACTGTATTTTTCCAACTATATGTATCTCTTTATTATTTCAACTATTATATGGACTTTGGGTGAAATAATAATTGCTGTTAATGTCGAGGTTTTTATTGCAAACAATGCTCCAATTACTCACAGGGGGAGATTTTTTTTTTTTTTTAATTTTACTAAGGAATCGGGTTATGCACTCTCACCAATGCTTACAGGATTTTTTATTGCAGGTTTTGGAATTAGAAATGTCTGGCCGGTAGTGTCTTTAATCGTCTCTTTTGGAGTTTTGCTTATGTTTTTACTTTATTTTTTTGAAAAATACAGATTTAAAAAAGTATTACCGGTAAAAGATTAAACTTGTTAAAATAAAAATCTTTGATACAGGTTTAATAAATTTCTGATAAATGGATAAAGAAAGTAACAAATTTAAATCACCCTCTTATTTAAAAAGCAAGTCGTATTATTTACTTTTATCCGCTGGAGTGGAGCTGCCTGAAGCAAATCTGTTAGTTACAATGATTCCTGCCAGGATGAAAGCACCTCCAACCCAGAACAGCCATGAGAATCGTTCCTGTAAGATTATAAGTGACAGTATTACAGCAAAAACAGGTGTGAGATAAATATAGATTGAAATTTCTGAGGCAGGAAACTTTTTAAGACAGATAAACCAGAGGGGGTAAGCAACGCTAATCATGGTAAGGCCAAGAAAGACTGTAAGCAAAATTGTAGGCCAGCCTGCCAGAAGCAACCCAGAAAAACCAACAGTGAAAGTAGTAAGAATTATCAGCAAAACTGCCCCAGAAAACATTGCCAGTGCGGCAACAATTAGTGGATCGTTTGATTTAAGGATTCTTTTTCCAACAACAGAATAGATTGCAGCCGATAAAGCTGCCAAAAGTGAAAAGCCGCATCCAAGCAGATCTATGCCTCCGCTACCGTTACTAATAGAAAAACCCTTATTGAAGGTTACGAGAACTACTCCAAAAATAGCCAGAACTATACCTATAATACTTAAAGGTCTTACGCGTTCTTTAAGGATAAGCGCTGCCAAAAGGACTATAAACACTACATTGTTGGATACAAGTACAGCATTTACCGAGGCAGGAATACGCGCAAGAGCACTGAAGGTCAGTATTTGATATAGAAAGAATCCAAATACTCCAAGTCCGAGTGAAATAAGTGTATCATTTCGCGAAAGCTGAAATAATTTTTTTACTTTTCCTGAAGCTATTAAAAAGACAAGGAGGCCGATAAATCCAGCACCAAGAGTAATGGCGCCAAGCCGAAGAGGATGCATTTTTTTTAATATTATTCTTCCTAAGGGGTGTCCGACCGCCCAGAAAAAAGAAACAATAAGCATAAGAAAGTACTCTATGCGAATGCCATTTTTTTTATCAGCCATAAATACCTTCTTATCTTGCCTCTTGTTTATACACTTAACATATTTAACAGGTTGTTTAAAAAAAAGCAATAAGTCACCCGGATCCTCAACCCCCAAGAAAAATTTTCATTTTTAACTCGACTGTTAGAGATTACTGTTACTTCTGCAAAACAAATGCTTTAGATTTATTAATTTAATAAAGTTATGAGGCATATCGCTTGAAAGATATCATGACTTTATCAAATATAATCGTAAAGAAATTTAAAAAACTCTAAATTTCTTATTTTAAAGGAGTTTATAAAAAGGTGACATAACTGATTTTACTCCACAGCCCATAGATGAGATCATTTTAACGGATAATCATATCTTGTGACAATGCAGTGAAATATTTGCACCAGAACCTTACCCGGTATGGGTAGGGTATTTCTCTACAATATTTGCGATGAGCAATGGGCGAAGGGCAGCGTATGGAAAAAGCCAGTTTCCAGAATGTTCATTTTATGGTACGACAGGAACTAAATATTTCAATTGATCAATATTGAGTCACCATCAATTTTTAGTTGATAAAAACGGGAGCTACACTTAAAATAGAGTTCGAAAAGGTTGGTGATTCGACACCATTAAAAATCCGAAAGATTTCTACTTTATTTTTTTTATGGTAAGGTAATTCTTATGGAAACTACACAATTCAAAGAAAAATACGGGCAGTACGCACTGGTAGCCGGAGGCTCTGATGGACTGGGCTTTGCTTTTGCAGAGGCCATTGCGCGGCGGGGATTGAACCTGGTTTTAATTGCGCGTCAGGAAGATAGGCTGAAAGCGGCGGCGGCCCGGCTTAAAGAAATATACGAAATAGATGTAATTTCTATTGCAGCGGATATGGCAGATTACGAAAATGTGAAAAAATTGATTAACACTCTTAAAGTTTCAATTGGTCTACTTGTTTATAATGCTGCATTTGCTCCAATTGGTTTATTCGAAAATACTAGCGAAGATCATTTGGCTCTTGCCGCAGCTGTAAATGTAAAAGCACCACTGCTAATCACAAAACTTTTATCTGCGTCGATGATACAGCAAAAACGAGGAGGTATTGTGCTTATGTCATCTCTTGCCGGGGCGCAGGGCAGCCCGAACATTGCGGCTTATGCTGCAACAAAATCATTTAACGCCATTTTAGCCGAAGGGCTTTGGAAAGAACTAAAGCCGCACGGAATCGATGTACTTGCCTGCTGTGCCGGTGCAATTCTCACTCCTGGCTATCAGAAAGCTGAGAAAACCAAACCAGCGCCTGGAACGCTCAAAGCCAGTGAAGTCGCTGAACAAACATTGAATGCTTTAGGAAGAGGTCCGATTATAATTCCCGGAGTAATAAATAAAATTGGTAGTTTTGTACTTACGAGGCTAATGAGCAGAAAAGCCGCAATTGATATAATGTCGAAAAACACAGGAGGTTTGTCATGAAGCTGTTTTTAGGTTTAATCACCCCATTAGTCGCATACTTAGTTATCACTCTTTTACACATTATAATCCCAGCTAAAAGAATTAAGGGATATGTAAAAAATGAAATAACAGGCAAAGTAATGAATTACAGGACCAATGGGAAATATGTTCTTTGGACGAGTATTCTCATTTGGTTTCTGCTTGGGTATTTTAATATAGTTCCATACGCATGGTTGTATGAAACTCGATTGTCAGGTTTTATTGGCGCCAGTGTTATAGGATTAGTGTATTCTTTTTACATTGTTTTAAAATATCCGTCTACAGGTAAATCTTTCTTTGCTGATTTTTGGTTTGGCAGAACAAAAGATTCTCAGCTTAAAGGCGGCCTTATTGATGCAAAGATGTGGCTTTATTTAATTGGCGCTGTCATGCTTCAATTGAATGTTCTTTCTTATGCGGCGTACCATATAATGAATGTTGAAAATATAAACTACGGTTTTCTACTTTGCTGCGCAATGTTAACATGGTTTTGTTTTGAGTATCTGATATTTGAAAAAATCCATTTATGGACATACGATTTTATTGCTGAACGCGTTGGATTCAAATTAGGATTTGGCTGTATTGCGTTCTACCCTTATTTTTATTCTGTCTCACTTT
>CAYNMO010000065.1:0-339 GCA_964398155.1 uncultured Actinomycetota bacterium
TTATTCTTGTTAAATTTTATTGAAACTCCTATACCTTCCCCATTATTAAATTCACTGTTAATTAAAGCTGCACGGCAGTTGCCATCTTTGTCGGTCTCGATATCGTGTAGAAATAACTGCTCCTCAAAATTATCAATAGGGTCACTGAATTTATTAAAATCATTAAGGGCCTTTTTTGCTGACTCATTTTTAGGAATAGTTACCGACTTTGGCAAAACAATTTTTGTCGATGAATCAAGAAGAGGAAAACCAAAATTCAAGTGGTATAAAACCATTAGTGGATAATCCGTAAATCCAATATTTTCAACAGTATCTTCAATTATTATCACGGGTTTATCC
>CAYNMO010000065.1:349-11697 GCA_964398155.1 uncultured Actinomycetota bacterium
CAAAAGGTCTTGCTTCTCTTATTTTTCCCTGAACCCACATAATATAATTATCGTTTTCACATTTACCATCAGCAAAAACATTACCTGCAGGAAGGTTGGTTATTCTGCCATGCAGACCTAATTCTTCCCCGTTATCATTTGCAGGTGGACCAAAATAAGTAAGACCGCATGTTGTCATGAGGCCTCCAAAAAATGTCCTGAGCCATTCAAGGCCTTTGCTCTCATAATAAGCAGCTGAAGCTTCTCTTGTGGCAGATCTCCAGGAAATTGGAATATTTTTATAAGACAGTGCTGATATATCCATGGCTCTGTCTAAAACTACAGTCATTTCAATTCCGTTAGGGCTTTTAATATCTACGGCTCTTAAATTTTTTGCCATCCCGTCTGAAAATTCATATGATTTGATTCCTCCAAGCTGCGATATGTCCCCGACTTTTTTTAACAATTCAGTTTTAGAATATTTTTTACCAAAAATTTCCATCATTGCCTCCGGCATTTATTTTTGAATTTTGAGCCTATTTTTCACCTTTTAGAATTTCCAATAATTAAAAACTTTTTTTAAAAATATTTATTACTAAATTTATCAGTCGATATGGAAGACTTCTTCAATCATTTCAATCTCAGGACCGACAATTGCAGGGTCAGAGTTTACAAAGTATTTTGCCATTGCCTTCTGCCACCTTGCGTTTACTTCAGTGCCGCCCATAATTTTTCCGCCTTTTTCAAGATCATCATGCTCGAGGTATGCAAACATGGTTCCATCTTTCCTGAAGTAGATAGAGTAATTTCTATAGCCGGCTTCTTTTATTGCTTTTGCCATATCCGGCCAGATATTATCATGGTCCTTCCTGTATTCTTCCTTCATTTCGGGTTTTATTTTCCATATCATTGCATACCTTGCCATAGTACCTCCCTGATGTTTTAATTTAAAATTTTATTTAATAACTTACAGCGCCAGCCTGACAAAAAACATACATTCGCCGCTATAAGCCTGATTCAAAATTGCTTTTTTTTATTTATTCAAAACTGCCTGTATTTATGATGTTTTGCTATTTTATGATATTTTGCTATTAAATTTGTCGATTATCTCATTTAACCTGTTCCTGTAGTAAGTGAAGTTTTCATAAGTGCAGTCCTCAGAAACAAAATGATCTGTATGGGGAATATATCTTCCTTTTTTTAACATTTCCTCAACTATTTTTAATTCTGTATCAATAGCTTCTTTGCCTCCGCCGGCAAACATTATTCTTTTGTCAATGCCGCCCATTATCTGAAAATCCGGGAATTCCTTTCTTATTTTCAACAAATCATTTCCGGCAGCTCTTTCAAATGGGTACATTCCGGTTACACCTGTTTCAATTATAAGCGGAATTAATTCTTCCACATATCCGTCACTGTCTGTAATTATAATATCTATTCCGGCTTCTTTTGCAAAACTAACTATTTTTTTGTAATAAGGTGTTAGAAATTCCCTGTAATGTGCCGGGGAAATCAGTGATCCTGATTTATATGCCATATCTTCCCAAATAAGAATGCAGTCTACCTTAATATCTCGACAGATTCTTCCATAATATGCAATTAAAAAATCACAAAAGGTAGAGTTAATGTCATGCATAAGTTCCGGGTCATCAATTAATGACATCATATATCTGGTCACTCCCATTATCTGGCGTGGGAAACCGAGAAAGCCCCCGTTTGTTCCTCCAAGTCTGATTGGGAAATCTCTGTTTTTTAACTTTAAAACAATATCATCCCAATTTGGAGGAAGCCTTTTGGATATTGTGCTGTGATCATAATATTGCTTGTAGTTAATCCAGCTCTTCCTGTCTTTAACGGGATTGTCGAGTTCCATGGGCAGTGAAGTGATATTTACAGTGCTTTTGTTTGTAACTCCATATTCATCTCTGTAGGTAATATTTGTGTCATCCTGATCTATTATTTCTTTTTTGAACATGGGACTGTAATCGGAGGGAAATTTGGTAAGATACTGATCAAGCCCGAATATAGGCTGGACATTGACATCTCCCGCTTTTTCCATTTCACCATAAATGTTTTTATTTGCCATGATGGCTACGCCGTCTGAATAATTATCCGGAACAGGAGAAATCATGGGCAGTCCTTCTTTAAACCATCTTCTTATTGTACCTGCCCAATAGCCAAACTCAGCTTTTGGTATTTCTACTCCTGTGTAGTCATTGCCTTTCATCCTCATTGTTGCGAGGAATTTCTCCCTTGAATTCATAATTATGTCTCCCTTTAAGAAAAACGTTTTTATAGATTTAAATATAGATTATAAATTGAATATAAGATTTTTACCAAGTGTATTATGATTTCTTTTAAAAATTATTTCTGCCATACTTAATACTTTAAAGCATATGATTTATATAATCAAAGCTGTCAAATGTGTGTCAATTGCCTCTATAGTTATATAATTTTTTTGAAAAAATTATTATCATTATAATTTTCTTTCGCTTCCCTTTATAAAAGACTTATTTTCATACATTGCCTTATCAGATATTTTAATGGTCTCAAAAATGTTTTTAGAAGAAGCTGTGTCATTTGTATCTGAACCGATGGCAATTGATATTTTTAACTGCTCCTCGATATTTTCTTTGGATTTATTAAAATCTTCCTGATTTTTTATTACATTTTTTATTATTCTCTCTGCCGCAATCTTATCTGCTTTAATAAGTATGAGGCAGAACTCATCTCCTCCTATTCTTGCAAGAATATCAGTCTTTCTTATCGCGTTCGATAAAATTGACGCTGTACCTTTAATGAGAATATCTCCATATTTATGCCCTCTGTTATCATTTGTCTCTTTAAGCCAGTTTATGTCGGCTGAAATTACTGTGACGGGCCTGAACCTGGCGATATCAGAATTAATTCTTTTTACTTCCTCTTCAAAAAAAGACCGGTTATAAAGACCGGTTAACCCGTCATGAAACCCTATATATCTGTATTTCTCTTTTGCTTTGTTTAAAATATGGTATTTTCTGGCGTTTGAAATTGTAAGGCCGCATACATTTGCAATTTCTAATGCAAGATTTAAATATTGATTCATATTTTGGACATATGGTATCTTGGAAATTTCCATAACCCCGTATTTTTCTTTTAAATATCCAATCCTGACAAAAAATCCGTCTTTTTTATCATTTAAAGCATATGAACCCTCAAATTTCATAATACTTGCTTTTTCACTTTCAGATAATTTGATTTTTGCGGGTTTTTTTATAATTTTTGCTGACTTGCCCTCATCAAATGGGAAATAAATAATTTTTTCAGCTCCAAAGACAGTAAAATAAGTCTCTATAATGCTTTTGACTGCTTCCTTTTCAACCCTTATATTTGTCAGCTGATTTATCATGTCCATAGTCATGGCATAGTCAGCGGAAATTTTGCTGGCTTTTGCAAATTTTATGCCTATTTCATTTTTTTCTATTTCACTTCTTTTTTTATAGATAATCGAATCAATATATAACTTAAGATAGTCAGTCCCAACTTCAATTATTTCATAAGGAAGATTAATGTAATCAGTAAAAGAATCAAGCTCTTCTTTAAAAGAAATTAAAACACCTGTATTTAAAAACATGATTTTTTTTACTGATTCTTTAAAAAATATTCGGGAAGTATCTTTGTTAAAACCCCAGCTGCTCAGGTGAGCTCTCCAGTTGCTTAGCCATCCTGGAGTTATTATATATGCATTTTGGGAAATATAGCTGTCAACTATTTTTTTATTCAATAAAAGATAAAAAAGATTGCTGACGCTGCTAAAATGACAGTTTTTAAAAATATCAGACTCGTCTGCAAACTCATTGCCGGAGTTATCTGTTTTGATGCTTATTTCGACGGAGTCATTAACTGTTTTCTTTATTTTATGGCAGTTCTCACAGGAAATAATCTCAATAAATGCATCGGGATCTTTTCCCCTGATGGTGCAAATAAGTCTGCTCTGACTTTCCCTTACTTTTTTAGAATCAGTGCATATTGAAGGAAAGAAATGCAAACTGACATCTTTGTAATCTCCAGAGGCAAAAATTTCCCGTATTTCTTTTTCAAAAATTTTGCAGTTTATTAAATGAATCATATTTATATTTGCGCTGGAACTGATAATGATTTTGACAGATTTAAAACATTTTCCGATATTGATTATTAGACTAAAAAAAGGGTTTTTATAAAAAAAATTAAATATTTACTGGTGAGCAACTGGATTTTAAGTAAATATTGTTATTAAACCGTGCACAAATTTTTTTAATCAGGCTATTTTTATTTGATTACCTGCCGGCAATAAAATAAATTAAAAATAATTAAAAAACTAATATGCTTCCAGACTAAATATCTGTTTTAATAGGATAAGTCCCCCATTTTTTTACAGCTTCAGAAATAGCCATG
Organism: uncultured Actinomycetota bacterium; assembly: GCA_964398155.1. GTDB lineage: Bacteria > Actinomycetota > Humimicrobiia > Humimicrobiales > Humimicrobiaceae > JAMDDL01. The sequence continues at coordinate 4,742 of CAYNMO010000065.1, forward strand.
ATAGTCTCTTTTGGAACCTGAATAGGAATCTCTCCGTGATTGTCTGTCAATACAAACCCGCCTCCCGGAGCACCCTTCATAATAGCTTCTTTTACTTTCATGTCAGTTTCTTTTTCGGTCCATCTTCGCATTTCAATTCCATTAAGATTCCCGCATATTGAAAAACTTTTATTAGCCATATCTTTAAGTTCAGACAGGTCTTCAAGTACGCTGACTGCTATTGCAGCTGTTTTTGTCTGAGGAAGCAAATCAATAATATTTTTGCATCTCCCTGATGCAAAATGTGTAATTACCGGTCCTTTTATTTTAGGAATAACATTTTTTGCCACAACCAAACCAGTCTCAATATATTTTTCTCGTGATATTATGGTAGTTGATGACACCGGATCAAAATAGCAGATAGCAGTTGCTCCAGCTTCGAGCTGTGCATTAGACCAGTCGATGCAGAAATTACTGTTCTTTTCCATGAGAATTCTGAAGTGCTCCGGGTTCTGATATATAAGCTCTATATACTTGTCAAAACCCATCTGGATTACCGGGGATGAAAATGGAGATAAAGACACGCCGACTATTGGAATTTCACCTTTTGATTTGTCTTTTAAAATGCTAATGGTCTTTAAAACATCCTTCAGCCTTTTTGTCTCCATAATTTTTGGAAACTCGAAATTTTTTATATCTTTTAAATCTTTAAAAAGTGGGTTACCGGAATTTGGAGGACCGTCATTTCTAAATATAACCTCTCCTCCCAGTATTTCCACTTCAAGAGGTGCATAATAAAAACCTAAGAGAAAATCATTCGAATATTTTTTTTGCATCAAAAGCTGAGCCTGTGCAACATTAACCGGGTTTAAAAAATAATCCTCAATGGACAGCCCCAGCTCCTGCGCACCATGGAGAGTCAGCGCAAGAAAGAGCGGGACTCTGTCGGGTTCTTTAAAAGACAGCGCAGTAAGCACTCTTTGCATGGAAGTCATTTCATCTTTTTTATTAATGTTCATCTTTGAAGGTATTTTTATTATATTAAAATTTTTACAGATAGGCCTGATTCCAAAAAATAATTATTATACTTTTTAAAAACTCTATATCAACTTAATTTAACAAACAAAATTTTTGCTTATTTCTCTGCTGCGCCTGCATTATTTAACAGCATTATAACATCAGATGCATTGGCCCCCATGGCAAAAGCGCCAACCTCTTTCCATAACGCATCGTCAAATAAAAATGGAGCACCGCCTACAATAACTTTAGTTTCCTGGTTTTCTTTTCTCAGTTTCAAAATCAGATCTTTTATATGAAGAGCAGAATTAAGCATGAGTGTCGATACCAGCAAAACTTTAATCCCTGAATTTTTTACTTTTTTAACGATTGCATTTATATCCATGCCTATTCCCCAGTCATCAAGCTCAAATCCGCTGGCTCTCAATATGGAATATACAATCCTTTTTCCGAGTACGTGGTAGTCTTCAAACGTTACAATTGCAGTTTTGGGTATGTGCTTTCTGACAAAAGAAGCGGGAGGGAGAATTTCATCCACTATTTCTTCACATATACGTCCTGCCATATATACCTGAGACAGAGATACAATACCTTCTTCCCATTCACTGCCTATCCGTCCAAGAGAAGCCGTAACAACTTTTTCTATAAGATCAACAAGCTTTAGCCCATTTGAAGGCTGCTTCAGTATCTCTCTTGCTTTTAATTTGTCCAGAAAAAGAAGCGAATTATAAAAATCTTCTTTGACTAATTCAGTCTCAACCATAGTTGCCTATTTTAAAATATTAAAAAGCCTAATTAACCCATAATTGAAATTAAAATAAATTATTATACTTAATAATTATATCAGATATAATTATTTTAAACAGGTTTTTAATGGCAGTTAATCTGGCTCAATAAAACTAAAAACTTTTTAAAACATAAATATTTTTTGAATTTTTTCATAAAACAATCACTAAAAAATATATTTTAATTAGTGATATGAACCCCACAAGCTGGACACGCACTTAACTAAATTAAGACCAACCACAGTCCCCCAAAGATAACTAATTATTTATAAATGTTTTATAAAAATCTGTTACTACTTTAATAAGATTCTTGTCGAGTTTCGACAGAACAAACTTGATTATATCTTCCGGAACTCCGCCATAATAAGCTTCCGCAATGCCGCCTGTAATGCATGCTATGGTATCGCTGTCTCCGCCAATTGAAATTGCTTTTCTGATGGCATCCTCAAAATCATCAGATTCCAGAAAAGCTGTTATTGCCTGCGGTACACTTCCCTGACAGGATACATCAAAAGAATAGGAGGGCCTTATCTCTTTTAATGTTTTGTCCAGCTTGTAATAAAATTTGTTTTCAATAAATTCCTTGATTTCATTTTTTGAAGAACCACTTTTTGCCATAAAAATTGCAGCTGCAACTGCCTGGGCGCCTTTAATTCCTTCGGGGTGGTTATGAGTTACCTTTGCGCTCTTTTTTGCATTTATTAAAACAAACTCAAGACTGCTAAAAGCAAATCCTACAGGGCTTATTCTCATTGCGGATCCATTTCCCCAGCTGTTATATGGCTCAGTACTGCTGCCCGATCCCCATTCTTTAAAACTTCCCCCATAGCCTCTGTCGGGATAATCCTGGAAATATTTTTTATAGTATTGAGTAAAATTTCCTTTGTTTAGGAGGCAGTCTGCCGTGGCAATAGTTAATACAGTATCATCTGTGTATTTGCAGTCTTTATCAAAAAGGATAAAATCAGTACTTTTATAATTATTAAATTCGTAAATTGAACCTAAAACATCTCCCGAAATTGCACCAATCATTTTTCTCCTTTAAAAAGCTTCATCAATTATTAAATAATTTTCTTGGATCTTTAAAAATCAGGAAAATAATAATTTTTGCTACTTTAGTCTGGCACCGCAATTTGGGCAGAACACCTGATTGTCTTCAACTTTTAAACCGCAGTTAGTGCAGTATTTTGCTACAATCCCATCAATTGTTTTTTCCTGCTTACCTGCTTTAAGCTCTTCAATAGTTACGGTTGGCTGTGGTCCTGAAGTAACCTTAAAGCTTTTTTTAATCTTATATTTTTTATTGTTTTTCCTTAAAATAAAAATAATACAAATTATAATGACTGCCAGTAATAAAAATCCGCCGGAAAAAATAATTACAAGAAGCATTTTGGAATCTTTAAAGCTGGCTTGTTTTTCCTCCACTTTAGCTATGGTAGCCACTGTAGTTGTGCTTTCAACACTGGATATCGTTGTTTCAGAGGCAAGAGGTACGTCATCGGCAATCCTTGTTTGTGCTTTTGTTTTGTATTCCTGAGCCAGAATATGCCCATTGCTCAAGTTAAGAACAGCATTAAAATGCTTCATTGCTTCAACATAGTGCTGCTCTCTGTATAAAATAAGACCTGTTTTCCATTCCTCGTCAACAAGTCCGGTTGTATTTTTTATATTGCCAAGAAAAATCTTAATATCATTACTGGGTCTTAAATAATTATTTGTGCTGTCAGTTCCCATTGTAATAATACCTATAACTTCTCCCTTGGAATCAAGAACGGGTCCTCCGCTGTTGCCTGGCCTTGCATCGCCCTGAACCTGCATTATCTCTGTACCGTTTAGTATTACTCTTCCACTTAGCAAACCGGAAGTAATTGTTGGATTTAAAACATTGTTCTGTCCTATATCTGAAGTCCATGGATATCCTATTATGGTTACCGGATCGATTATTTCCACCATGGAAGAATCTCATATAATTGCAGCAGAAAGAGCGCGGCCTGTTCGAGGTGTAACCCTGATTATTCCCATATCTCTGTTATTTGAATCACTTATGGAAATTACTTCTGCTCTTATATAGCTTTCATCAGGATTATCGGCTATTCCTGCAGTAGCGGTATTGAACTGAACCCAGACTTCCCTTTCCGGAGCAGTGCCTTTTAATCCTTCGACTTTAAAATGACTGTTAATTGTATCCCAGTCAGACTGGGATAATGTATCGTAATCTTCAGGATAAGTCTCCTTTATATACTGGTCCAGGATATTTTCTTTTATTTGCTTATAAGATACATCTATTACATGAGCAGCTGTTACAATATGGCCTGTCTGGGGATTTATGCAAAAACCTGTTCCGCCAATCGGGCCAAAAGCATAAGGCTCACTCCACTTTAAAACATTATTATCATAGACTCTTGCGGTCCACAAACTGGTAATAAAACATACCGACGGACTGACCAGCAGTGTCCTGTCCAGAGGAGTCAGCACGTAATCAGACTCATATTTGGATGTGGATGTTGTTGATGGAGGTGCTGTTGTCGTTGTATTGATTATTTCCGAAGTGCTTGTAACAGCGCCGTTGTCTTTTGTTGTGGTGGTTGTCCCTGGTCTTACTGCAGTGGAAGTAGTTTCCTCACCAGCATTACTTGGACTCTGATGACCTCCTGTTGACTTGGTTGTACTCGAAGTGTCTGCAAGAACTACTCCGGAAATACCAAATATAAATATAAATATAACCAGAAAGGTAACAATTTTTATAAAAATATTTTTCATATTCATTTAAAGTAGCCTGCTTTTAAGATATGAATAATATTATATAGTATTTTTAATTAAAATTTAGTAATTAATAAATATTTTAGCAAATTATTTGTTAAAATTAAGCCTAAGAGGTTTTAATTTCCTCTTAGGCTATTTATATAAATCAGGATTTTAAACAAAAAACTTTACAGTCTATCTCTGTGCTGATTATTGATTAAAAACTAGATAGCAATTTCTCCTGTTTCACCGGTTCTTATTCTATATACATCATCAATCGTGCTGATAAATATTTTTCCGTCGCCTATAAGGCCTGTTTTGGCTGTCTCAATTATTATCTTTGCAATCTTTTCAACATCTCCATCACTGACGACAGTTTCAATCTTTATTTTTGGCAGCAGATTAAGCGTATATTCGATACCTCTGTAGACTTCTTTTCTGCCCTTTTGCCGGCCACAGCCAAGAACATCTGTAACGGTTAATCCCATAATACCAACTTCATCAAGTGCTTCCTTTACATCATCTAGCTTCTCCGGACGAATAATACACTCTATTTTTTTCATCTACTTTTTGCCTCCAGTTATAAAAGGTTCCATTCCATCTTTGCCTGTTGATGATGATATCTGGAATTCAGGATAAGCCAGAACACCCATTTCAGGCAGATCAAGTCCAGCAATTTCATACTCTGGCCTGACCCTGATTTTCATAATTTTATCAAGAATTTTCCAAAATAGCCAAGAAGTTCCTATTCCCCAGACTATAACTGTTCCCATACTTATAAGCTGAGCCCACAGCTGTCCGCTCCCGCCAAAAAATAATCCTCTGACAGTTCCTTCCACTCCGTTTATTCCTGAACCGTATGTCCCGTCTGCAAAAAGCCCAAGAGCAAGCATGCCCCAAAGACCATTGATTCCATGAACAGAAATTGCGCCTACAGGGTCATCAATTTTTAATTTGTTTTCAACTACCCATACTGAGATACATACTAGAACTCCGGCTATAGCTCCGATTATCATCGCTGATACACTGCTTACAAACGCGCATCCAGCTGTGATTGCTACAAGCCCGGCAAGCGCCCCGTTTGCTGTCATTGTTGGATCTGGCTTCTTATATTTTATCCACATATAAAGCATAGCTGAAAATCCTCCAAAGGCTCCTGCTATCATTGTATTTGCTGCCACAACACTCAGCCTCAAATCAGCTCCGTTAAGTGTGGACCCGGCATTAAACGCAAACCATCCAAAAAACAGTATTATTGTACCTATTATTGCCATAGGAATATGATGACCTGCTATAGCTACAGGTTTCCCGTCTTTCCTGAATTTGCCTATTCTTGGCCCCAGGACTATAGCACCTGTAAGTGCAATCATTCCGCCCATTGCATGAACCACACCTGACCCGGCAAAATCCAGAGCACCATGCCCTAATCCAAGTTTACTTCCAAGCTGTGCCAGCCAGCCTCCACCCCAAACCCAGTTTCCATATATTGGATAGTAAAGCATTGAAATAAAAAATGAAGATATTACAACCGCTTTAAGTTTTACTCTTTCGGCCATTGCACCGGTAGGAATTGTACAGGTTGTATCCATAAACACCATCTGAAAGAAAAACATTGTAAAAATAGCTACATCATATGTGTTCCCTGAAAGGAAAAACCCCTTAAATCCAAGTAGCCCCCAGCCATTTATTGCAAGTTCTCCATTTAGAACAGCGGTACCACCAAGAGAAGTCAGCGGGCCAGCTCCACCCATCATAAGCGCAAAACCTAAAATATAAAATCCAATAGTGCCTACCAGAAATACTACGAGATTCATGGCCATGGTATGCAAAGCATTTTTAGCTCTTGTAAGACCAGTCTCAACCATTGCAAAACCAGCCTGAAAGAAAAATATCAGGAAGGCTGAGAGCATTACCCAGACAAAGTTGAGGCCGATTTTTGTTTTACCTAATTCATTTGCTACTTCGTTTAAAGTAGGTGAACCAGCGACTGCTGCCGAAATATTGGAAGCATTGCCCGTTGAAAGACCCGAAGGATCGCCAACTGAAGGATCTGCATTTAATAGTTTGGGCGCAAAAATAAATATTGCCACAGTAATTATAAGCAGCGCAGCCAGAATATTTTTTCTGACAGTTAGTTTATTCATAATTCCTCCTTGTTGTTAATTAATAATCAAATCAAATTGTTAAAAAATAAAATACCCGATTAATACTGTATTTTTTAAAAAAAATTATATCTGAATTATATTGGAAGTTTATTAAGGCAATATTAAGGAAGTGTTAAATCTATGTTAAATACTAAAATTGATTGCTTAAAGGGAAACAATCAGTAAAAAAATAATAAATTGAAAGATTATAAATAAAGAAAAATATTTGAATCCGGGACTGTAAATAACTTTGTGTAAACTTCTAAATTAGTATTAAAATAATATTAAT
>CAYNMO010000066.1:0-11627 GCA_964398155.1 uncultured Actinomycetota bacterium
ATACTCCATACCGTTCAAGAATTATATGTATTTTTCTTTCATTTTTCATTATCAGGTTGCGAATATTTGTAAGGCTTGAGCGACGGACCCAGAGTCCTGATTCCTGTGAAATAAAAGGGAAAAAAGAATATTTCTTTATTATATTCTCCCAATCAATCTCTATAAGAGTTGTAAGGTCAGCATAGTTTATATTGGGCTTTTCTTTCAGTATTTCCCTGAATTGCCTGACTATTTCTCTTGCGGCTACTTTTTCTATTCGCTTTAAATTAAAGGATGACAGTGTTAAAAATATTCCGTAAGCAACTATGGGCGGCACAAAAAAATAATAATACTTGTCTATAAATGTTACTATATATCTTCCTATTACGCCCAGAAAAATATCAAGCCATAAATGAGTCATATCTTTTCGAGCTTTCTGTAGATGGGCCCTCTGCCTCAAATACTTTTATCGCTAAAATTTTCAATTTTTAAAAGTCTTGCAATACAAACTCAGATTGTGTACGCCCAAATCTTTCTTACTGGACGACTACCTGCCTAAAACCATCATAGATGTTTTATATAATTTCCTTACTTACTGTGACTTATAAAATATTTATAGTATTTATATATTTCTGCGTGATTATCAGATATCTTTACCAAGCTTTTTTAAAACTGCAGCAACGTTATCCCTGAAAGAACCGCCGGGAACAAATTTCTTTTCAAAAAATGCGCCGCCAATTGTAAAGCCCCAGACCTTCTGGTCGATTGTCGCCTGCAGTCTTTCCCAGCTGTTTATCGAACCGGCAGAAACTACAGGTACTGTTATTTCTCTGACAACTCTTTCTATAAGCTCATTTATCTTTTCAGGATACTTATACCTGTAGAGTAAAATATCAAAACCATCGGCCCCTGCTTTCTGCAGTTCCTTTGCCTGGTTTACAAGCTCATCAATTGAACCGTCAAGAATTGATGGCCTGTCATATATCTTTCCAAAAAACGGGAAGTACTTTATTTTTTTATCCTTGCCCTTGCCCACAATATCCCAGATTGACGGAAAATATATTGTTCCCATCAGGTAATCAAATCCCATATCCACGGCCATTTTTGCTCCCGGAAGAACTGTCTCTTCCTCATATTCAACAACTTCAAGGAAAGACTCAAACCCTGCTTCATGAATCTTGTCGTTTAATATTTTCATCTTTGCAGGTTCAAGGCCAAGTTCCTTAAAACCAAAATAATCCACCGGCAGATCTTTTATCTGCTCAAAGTAATCAATCGCATCAGGCACGGTCATGTCATTAAGTGTGAACATGAGAATCAGTTTCGGCATCATTGTTTTTTCTCCCTTATTTAAAAAATGGAATTTTTATGAACTTACAGGATATATAATAAGGTATATTGTACTGTTTTGTCCATGTAAAGTTGTTTGCTGAAGGATTATCGTCCCTAATGCCGCAGAGTGCCCGTTGCAGTAGATTCATTTGCTTAAAATACTGCAGATTTTTTTGGAGCCGGTATTTATGTAATATAATAATATAATATCAGACTTTACCGGTCCTGACTGAAGGGTTTTAAAACACATTACTTTATAAAATAGCATGGCTTCTGATTATTTAAAAATAATCATCCGGACAGGATCCTAACGCTCCAATATCGCTTCAGCAGTTATCGAGTCTGTAATAAAAACGTCACAAATACTTGTTTTTAAAAATGCTCTTGCAGCATCAATTTTGTCTTTTCCAAATGCAATTGCGATTTTATTCTTCATTTTTTTTATTTCTTCTATCGGTAAATTAATTACTCTGTCCTCGATTCCGGATTTTATAAAATTGCCGTCTTTATCAAAAAAGTGCAGCCCTATTTCTCCGATAATTCCCTTTTCAATTAGTTGTTTTAGAAAACCAAGATCAAATCCATGGCCGGTATAAAGCCTTGATTTTTCTGTTATGCTGCCTATACTTGTAAAATAATAATCTATCTCGGAACTGCTTCCAACCACTTTTATGATGTTACTCTCCTGATTTAATAATTTTTTATGTACAGGATTATCCAGTATCAGCGGAAGATAAATGGGATATGCCATTCCTCCGATTTTGCTGCTCATCATCTGTGCAAGGGAATTGCTCTGAGATTCAGGAGTTATCAGGTTGACCCCTCCCAGAGTGGAAAAGATATTTAATTTGTACTTCTTGTCAGCCCTGATTTCATCAATAAAACTATACAGGGTTTTTCCCCATGTGAGCGCAATATTCAAATTATCTTTGATAACCCTTTCCAGATATCTTACCCCTAATGAACCAACTTCCTGAAAAATAATCCCCTCATCGTAAACTTTCAAATCAGAATTGTAGTAAATGATCGCCTCTTTGAGATCGTAACATTTTTCAATCTCCCTTTCGAGCTCGAGTATCCTGTTGTCAAATTTTTTTATGCTGAAATCTATTATTTTTCTGCTTTTTGCTTCATTAATAATCCTGCAAACTTTGGCTTTGGAAAAATTAAATTTTTTGGCAATTTCATACTGGCTGATATTATGTATATAAAATAATTCGGCAACCTTGGCTATTGTTCTGTCATCTATCATAATTAAAAATTCTTTTTACATTGATACATATATTAATTCACCCGGATTGTTTAAAAAAAGCTTCTTAAAAACCGGTTTACCTTTAGTGCTTCCGCCATATAATCATTGCCTTCACGATAGAACAGCTCTGCAATAAAAATTCGTATTTCCATGTTTTTTAACTTGTCGATTGAACGTTTAAAATCAACATGACCTTCCCCGTAAGTAGTAAACCTGTATTCGTTTGGCATACTGTCCTTAAGATGAACGGCAACGATTTTACCCCTGCCTTGCTCAAGATCCTGTATACAGTTTTCTATTTCCCCACCAAATGCATTTGCTGTGTTTGCAATGTCGCCGTAAAAAAAAAAAAATGGCGAATGAATCTTGTCAACCCAATACGCAACCTTTGCAATGGAATCTGCAAACTCCTTTTCAGCATTCTCTATGCCTAGTATTATGCCTCTTTTGGCAGCAATTTTTACCGCCTCCGGCAGATTTTCTGCGAATCTGGCCACAGTTTCTTTGGTAGAAGCAGTATCGTAAACATCGTATCCGTTAAACAAAACTATCTGAACACCCAAATCACAGGCGAGCTCAACACCTTTCCTGATAATCTCAAGGGATTTTTTGTTTGTTGCACGGTCCATCGCCCCCAATGGATATTTGCGCAACAGGCTGAGAGACATTGTCGTTAAGTGAATGTCATTATCCAGCATAAAATCAAAAAGTTTCTTACGCTGAAGCTTTGGCCACTCAAGCCTCAGCTCTCTTTCCGGATTAAGGTCTATACACAATTCGAGAAAATCATACCCTGCTTTTTTTGCAGCCAGCATTTTTTCTTCAATGGAAAGTGTATCCGGCATGGCCTTTTCGTAAAGACCGATTGAATAATCGTACATTATAATATCCTCAATAATTTTATGTTACAAGCTCGGGCTGTTAATGCTACAGCGCCCATTATTATTTGTTAAGAAAAGAAGTGTCCCTCATCCAGTTTCCAAGCTCTTTATACGCTTTTTGATACTGTTCAAATATCTCCCTGTATTTTTTATGATTTTCCAAATCAGGTTCAACACGCTTGTTGAAACGAACCATTTTGTCAGCAGCCTCCTGAATAGATGGGTAAAAGCCGGCGGTTACCGCTGCCAGAATGGCAGAGCCCAGACAGGAAGATTGCGGATTTTCCGGCACATTTATTGTAATATTGCTTACGTCGGCGTGTATCTGCATGAACAAATCGCTGCTGGTTGTACCGCCACCCATATAAATTTCATCAACAGGATAGCCGCAATCACGAAATGACTGAAGTACATTTTCAGTTCCATAGGCAACACCCTCCATTATCGCACGAAAGATATGTGCCTGCGTGTGCACCAGCGACAACCCGTAAATCATCCCGTGGATATTAGGATCAGTGTATGGTGTGCGGTTCCCCTGCCACCAATCAAGAACCAGTAATCCGTCGGAACCGGGTTTAATTTTTGCAGCTTCACGGTCCAATATTGGATACGCTCCTCCCGGTTGCATTTCCAAATCTTTACAGAAATTGTTTTTAAACCAGCTGAGAATGGAACCGCTGGAGGTCTGTCCCCCTTCGGCCACATATAAACCTTTTATAATGGCATCAGGTGCAGGGCCGAAAATTCCTTTAGTGTATTTTGCTGTTTCGGTCAAGCCAAAAATAAGATGAGACGATCCGGTTATTAATGCTGTTCTTCCGGGTCTTACAACGTCTAGCCCTATTACTCCAATGTGCGCATCTATCCCTCCCTGGCCGACCATCGTCGTTTCACTCATTCCAAGATGCTGTGCTGCCTCTTTTGTAAGCGTTCCGATTCTGTCACCCATATATTTTATTTCCTGGGGGAACTTCTGCAGAACATCCGAAAGACCGATTTTTTCATAAAATGAAACAGGAAATCCTCCTTCGTGAGAGTTATAATACCACCGAACGGAAGTATTGCAGTTGTTAGCCGTCCATATTCCTGTGAGTTTATACATTAACCAGTCAGTGTACTCGCACACTTTTTGGGCCTTATTGTAATTTTCTGTGTCATGCTTTTTTAACCACAATGCTTTGCATGGCATCCATTCTGCTGAAACATTACTGTGTCCGTTAACTTTCAGGGCATCATCGCCGGATTTGGTAATAAAATCAGCCTCATCAGACGCGCGGACATCCATCCAGATCAGAGAATTTCGAAGGGGTGTCCCGTCATTCATGCTAAGAACCACACTGCAACTGGTTGCGTCCAAAGAAAGTGATACTATTTCCTCCTTGGAAACCCCGGATTTTTCAATAGCCTTTCTTGTACTTTGGGCCAGGCAGTTCCACCAGTCCAAAGGATTCTGTTCCGCCCAACCCATGTGCTCATGTGTGGTTTTATAATCGGTTGTGGCAAAAACAATTTCCCTGCCATCTATTTCATATAGTCCTACTCTTACGCCACCGGTCCCACAATCAATTCCCATCAAGACTTGCTTGCTCATTCTTTATTTCCCTTTGTTTGCGCTTACTTGTTCTTTATCAACTCACAACTGATATCATTATTCTTCCATACAACACCAACCGGCATCAGTTTTCAAGTATCAAACGCCGCCTGATAACACTTGTGAACAGACAAAGAAATAAAAAACATGTAACCTTCCGAAATATTAACAATTTATCTACTGCATTTATATATATAATTTTAACTGGCGAAAATTTCTTTACTCCTGTCAAATTAATATTACCAGATTTTACCGGCCCCCCTTTCCCCTCTGTTTACAGGAGTTGAGAAAGGGGAGCCACACGAGTTTATGCTAAATGCTCACCATAGTTTTAAATAAAACTATTTTCATAGACATCACGATTTATACGGACCTATGATGTTGGAACTACAAAGGAATCAGCATTTGCTTTTGTAACAATATCAACACCAGAGTTGATGAATGGTGGCAATGGGCTTGTTTTGTCTGTTTTCCATGCACTAAATGGGTTTACAAGATTGTGTGTGTATGCAAACATTGACATCATACCCCAATAACCCATATTGTATGTGTTCTGTGCAACAGTACCATAAAGCTGATCTGCTTTGATTAGGTCAAGAACATCCTGTGTGGAGTCAACTGTCATGATTTTTATACCTGTCAGCGCGAGGTCAGCGACAGCCTGAGCAGCTCCGGCAGCGCCTATTCCGTCAGCGGCAAATATTGTTGTAATATCAGGGTTTGCCTGAAGCATTGCAGAAACAGCAGCTGTAGCCTTACCCACGTCGCCTTTATTATCAACCGGCCCTACAATCTTCATGTCAGGATAATCGGCAGCAGCTTTTTTCTGGAAGCCGTCCATCCTCTGACGAATATTTAACTGATCCGGACGACCTGTGATACCAACGGTTCCCTTACCATTTTCCATCAGGTTTTCAGCAAAGAATTTGCAAAGAAACTCTCCGAGGTAGGTGTTATCAGTAGAAACAAATGCGAGCCTTTGGCTGTTTGGGGAGTCAGTATCAAATGTTATAACCGGAACTCCGGCTGCCAAAGCATTGTTGATTGGTTCAACAAATGGTTCTGGTGAGATGCAGGTAAGTAAAATACCTTTAGGCTTTGTAGCAACAATGGTCTCAAAAGCTGATACAGCTTTGGTTACATCGTATTCAGGATCTCCACCATATTTGGTTGTTACGCCAAGCTGTGCAGCTGCGGCTTCCATACCCAAACGGCAGCCTACCCAGAATGGGTGGCCTGAAAGGAATGCTATCATGTAGTAAACTTCTGAAGCATCACCCAAATAAGCTGCAGGTGTTCCGGCAACAACGCTGTCAGCTGCTGCGGTTGTTTCTGCTGCGGCTGCGGTAGTTGCTGCTGCTGCTGCAGTTTCTACTGCTGCAACTGCGCTTCCAGCTACATCTGCAATTGTCTGACAGCCAGACAGTGCAAATGTCCCAAGCATTACTGTTGCCACCAGGACAACTATTACTGTTCTCAATGATCTTTTCATTTTATAATTCCTTCTCCAATTAATTAAATTGGCTTTTCATTTTTTTACACTTACATTATTATTATTTTCGAGGTTTGTTCAGTTAATGATTTTATAAAGTCCTCTTGCGGCGGATTTTTCATTAATTAAGCAAATCTCATTTGTTTTCTTTTTATACACCACCTTCTTTCTTGAATTTTTTTTACTGTTGAAATTATTAATGTACTTAATCACCCCCTTCTGGATATACCTTAAAAACAGGTTATTAAATTCTGCCTTTTACCAAAAATCTTCAAATATTGATCAAGAAAAATATTTTATAAAAATAAAAAACTTGCTTAAAAAAATGTGGCTCAATTAAAACTTCAATTAACTTCAGCAATTGCAAAAGCTTTCAGCACTGCAATTATAATTCCAGTGCCATACACGCTACACTGTAACCCTTCTGTCTTTAATTCTGTTGCGATAGTAGTCGAGCCATACTGCTGTGATTAGTATTATTCCACTGACAAACTGCTGCCAGTATATCGAAATATTCATAAGAACAAGTCCATTTGTGATTATTGCCAGCATAATTAAACCCAGTGCAGATCCAAGAACAGTGCCCTGACCTCCCTCCATACTGATGCCGCCAATAACACACCCGGCAATCATGTTTAGTTCCATGCCTGTTCCGACTATTGCAGAGGCATAACTAAATCTGGAAAGAAACAATATTCCTGCCAGCCCACACAAAGCAGAAGAAAAAATGTAAGCCATCATCTTGACTTTTGACACATTAATGCCTGAAAACAGTGCGGCCTTTTCGTTGCTACCGGAATAAAAAACCAGGCGAAACAGCGGAGATTTTCTGAACAAAACGTCAAAGATAATAATAAAAATAAAACTTATTATTACAAGATTCGGTATTCTCACAATAGAACCTGAGCCAAGCGCTTTAAATACAGGAGGCAGCTTGTTTGTCAAAGATATGTTATATCCTTGTGTAATTATAAAAGACAGCCCTCTTGCTATTGTCATTGTCGCCAAAGTGACAATGAATGGCGTCATTTTCTGTTTTGATATTAAAAATCCATTAAATAAACCGCATAACAGGCTTGCTATAACGCCCACAATAACACAGAATATAAATGGAACACCCTTCACATAAAGGACAGCAGAAAGTGAACATGAAAGTGCCATTACGGCTCCAACTGATAAATCTATACCGCCGCTTATGATGACAAGTGACATTCCTATAACGACAATACAGTCCAGCGCAACACTGATAAATAATGCCCTAAGGTTAGCTGAAGTTAAAAAAACAGGAGATACTGCAGATAGTATTACCCCCAGAAATAGAATTATCAGAATAAGTGTTCCCTCGCGGAAATTTTTCAAGCTGTTAAACACACCTGTTTTTCTATTAGGGTTTGTGTTTTGTATATTTGCTTCTGTAGCTATGATGTTCCCCCTTCCGGTTTTTAATTATAATTTAAATCGCTGTAGCAAGAGCTATAATGCGTTCCTCACACAGTTCATCTTTACTAAGCTCTCCCGTAACTTTACCGTCGTGCATTACCAATACCCTGTCGCACAGGCCAATGATTTCAGGAAGCTCGGATGAAATTACAATGATTGCCATTCCCTGGTTAGCCAGGTCTCGCAGCATATTATGTATCTCAGACTTGGCACCAACATCAATTCCTCTTGTAGGCTCATCCATTATCAGAACTTTTGGGTTAGTGTAAAGCCATTTGGCTATCATGACTTTTTGCTGGTTTCCACCGCTTAAGCTGTTCACCTTTTGTTCAACATTGGCTATCTTTATATTAAGTTTTTTTGTAAATTCAGCAGCATATTGATTTTCGAGTTTGTCATTGATTGCCAGACCGGTTGTTACTTTTTTAAGATTTGTTGCAGTAATATTTTTCTTTATACTCATTTGAAGAAACAAGCCCTGCAGTTTTCTGTCCTCTGTCAGATAGGTGATCCCATTCCTGATTGCTTCTGCAAAGGTGTTTATCCTGACTTTTTTATTTTTGAGATAAATATCTCCCTGGTCCAACTTAAAAATCCCGCATATACTGCATGCAACCTCGGTACGCCCTGCCCCAACCAATCCGGATAAACCAAGTATTTCTCCTTCTCTGAGATTGAAGTTTATATCTTTGAACACTCCCTTATATTCGAGCCCTTTTACCTCAAATATCACATCCCCAACTTTCTCACTTTTTGGAGGATAAAAATTTGTTATGATTCGTCCAACCATTTTGTTGACAATCTCTTCAAAATTGGTTTTATCGGTATCCAGGGTATCAACAAAAAATCCGTCACGTATAACTGTGATACGTTCGCACAATTTAAAAACTTCGACCATTCGGTGGCTTATATAAAGAATACTTATCCCCTGTGCCTTCAGCTCTTTTATAAGCCTGAAAAGTGTCTCTGTTTCAACCTCAGTAAGAGATGAAGTAGGCTCATCAAAAATAAGTATTTTACAATTAAGTGAAAGGGATTTTATTATTTCTACAATCTGCTGATCAGCAACCTTAAGTTCGCGCATTTTTTGCTCAGGCCTAACCCTGGATTTGAAAATATCAAGATATTTCCGGGTCTCTGCATTAAGTTTTTTATAATTTATAAAACCTATCCTGCTGCGAAAAAGATCAAGACGTCCCATAAATACATTTTCTGCGACGCTTAAGTGTGTGCAGTTTGATAGTTCCTGATGCACAAAGCCGATCCCTGCATTTTGAGCGTCTCTTGGAGAAATGGGCCTTATTTCCTTGCCGAACAGCTCAATTACACCGCTGTCAGCCTGTAAAACACCCGAAATGATATTCATAAGCGTTGATTTCCCCGCTCCGTTTTCTCCAACCAGGCCAAGGGCCTCTCCCTTCCTGAGGTCAAAAGACATGTCCGTCAGCGCTTTTGTACCGGGAAATTGTTTATTTATATCTTTTACTTTTAGTACTATTTCTTCCTGCAAAAACATCTCCTTTTAAAAAATTACATGGATTTTTTAAGCAGCGTTATAATATCTTCAAAATTTGCACTTCTGGCGTCATTTGACACAGAGCCGGCAGTTACGTAAAGTGTGTTTTTAGCTATCTCCTCCAAATGCCCTTCAGTAACTCCTGCCTTTGAGAGCCCAAATGTTATGCCAATATCCTGTCGGATCTTTTTAACTTCAGAAAGTGTCACCATAAGCTCCATATTTATATCAGCATTATCCAAAACAGCCTCATTTCTCAAGAATCTTCCAACATTTTTAAACTTTTCCGGCCAGCTATACATACTGAATTCAATTGTATTTGGAGACATAATTCCAAGCACTTCACCGTGATGCGCGTCAACAATACCACCGATTGCATGGGCCATTGCATGGCAAAGAGTAACTTCGGCCATGGAAAGTGAAATGCCTGCAAATGTATCAGCCAGAGCCATTCCCTCTCTTGCCTCCATGTCGTTTCCATCTTTGACAGCGCGAACAAGGTATTTCCCGACCAGCTTCATGCCTTCTACTGCATAAAGGTCCGTAACCGGTGTAGCAAGCCTGGAGGTATACGCTTCAAGTGCGTGTGTAAGTACATCAAAACCTGTTGCTGCGGTCAGCCTTGCAGGAACAGATATAATAAGCACAGGGTCAACAATTGCAACTTTCGGAAATAGAAAATCTCCACCCATTCCGGGTTTTTCGTTTGTTTCAGGATTTGTAAAAACTGCCCAGGGAGTGACATGGCTTCCTGTTCCAGATGTTGTTGAAACACTGAATATGGGCAAAACCTTATTGGCGACAATGGGATTTTTGTTTTCTTCTCCTACCCCGCAATACTTCCAGAGTCCACCCTCATGAGTTGATGAAATTGCAATCCCCTTTGCAGCATCCATGCCACTGCCGCCGCCAACACCTATCACCAAATCACATCCTGTGTTTTTTGCTATTTCTGCAGCTTTATCAATTTCAGTTGTCCTGGGATTCGAGCTTATATCATAATATGTTTCTGACTCTACACCCGAGTCTTTGAGTAACTTCTGTATTCTGCCCATGAGTCCTGTTCCTTCAAACAGCTTTCCTGTCGTTACTATCATGGCTTTTTTCCCATACGCCTTTGAAAGTTCTCCAATCTGGTCAAGGGCATTTCTGCCAAATACAATTCTTACAGGATTATAGCTCTTAAACTCAAACATTTATTTCCCCTTAATTAATATTGATTGGCTATAGTTTTTGATTGGCTATAGTTTTTGATTGGCTATAGTTTTTGATTGGTTATAGTTTTAGATTGGTTATAATTTTAGATTGGTTATAGTTTGCCAATTTTTGCTTTTTAACGGAATCTGAAATTTGAATTAATAGTTATGGAATTTATTTCACTTAATAGAATTTATACCATTTATTATAATGACTAAACAGTAAAAGTCAATAGCAAAAAATAAAAATAAAACAATTCAGTTTTTTATTTTAAAAAAAAGGATTCTAATTATGGATCATGCTATGAACAGATTTAATGGTGAACAAATATAGTGGACAAAATATTATCTAAGTTTCATCACTTCGGTCGCAGCATCAATATCTGTAAGCAGGGTATTGATGAGATTTCCCTTTAGCACTGCACTGAGTATCCTGGATTTCCTGGCTCCTATAGCAATTCCTATGACATTTTTTGTAGACTTCATAAGTTCAAAAGGAAATATGTCTGTAAGTCTTTCACTTAAATCATTCGGAACAAAATTGCCATCCTTGTCAAGGAAAATAAAATTTATATCACCAACAACCCCAAGCCCTTTTAAGTAAGTAATATCCTCAAGTTTAAGCTGCTCAGTCTTGTATAGAGTGCTTTCTGTAGTCAAATCTCCCATACAAAGAACAGCTGTATCTACTCTTTTTGCAAGTTTGAATAGCTCTATTACAATGCTGTCTTTTTCTATTGATTCTTTTATTTCTTTTGTATCAAATAATGCAGGTATGTTAACCACATAGCAAGTGCCGTTAAATTTTTCAGATATCAGTTTGGCTATATTATTTGAGTGCTGGTCATCAAATAATCTGCCGTAGCCTCCGATCAGCGGAATTACCCTGATATTTTTTTTATCATTTATTTCCATCAGGTTTGCTATTTTTTCAAGTGTTGACCCCCA
>CAYNMO010000067.1:0-5595 GCA_964398155.1 uncultured Actinomycetota bacterium
AAACTGCATTACCATATCATTAAAGAACTGTCTGGCAAAAGCAATATTGCTTTCTATGCCCTGTAATTCTTCCATAAGCTTCGTAAACTGAATATCTGCTTTTAAATTGGGATAGTTTTCTGTAACTGCAAAAAGAGATTTCAATGTTCCGGTAATCATATTATCAGCCTGTGCCTGATCCTTTACGCCGGTAGCGCTCATTCCGACCTGGCGGGCTTCGATTACTTTTTCAAGCGTTTCCCGCTCGTGGGCCGCATATCCCTTCACTGTTTCAACAAGATTAGGTATAAGATCAAATCTTTTTCTTAGCTGCACATCAATCTGCGACCAGGCATTATCAACTCTGTTTCTGAGCGAAACAATTGAATTGTAAAGCCCGATAAAAATAATCGCAATTACGATAACAATTACAATCAGTAAAATTATCACTCCTAAAACGCCCATAAATCCTCCTCTTATAAAGCTATAAACTGATAAATTTATTATAGTCCATAAATAAATTAATAGAACTTTAATTACATTAACTTTTATAATATTTTTCCTGACATGCATAGAAAAAATGAAAATATATTATAACA
Source organism: uncultured Actinomycetota bacterium (assembly GCA_964398155.1). Lineage (GTDB taxonomy): Bacteria > Actinomycetota > Humimicrobiia > Humimicrobiales > Humimicrobiaceae > JAMDDL01. Next base: position 579 of record CAYNMO010000067.1, read on the forward strand.
TAAAACAAACTCATTAAAATAATACCTTCAGAATTTGTTATCCAAAGCAAAAATGTTCTATGCCTGTTATAGCAAGGCAAGAATGGCCTTTGCCTTCCAAAGTAAGAATATTATGTTGTTGTCGAAACTAAAATACTCTGCTGCTGCCATAGTTAGAATGTATCATTCCTGTCAAAATAAGAATACTATATTGCTTTCAAAGCCAAAATATCCTGCAGGTGCAAAAAATTCAATTAATTTTTTATCTTTTTGTGCCAGACGGAATTATTCTTTTTAATATAAAATATATTAATTATTCTTAAGTCTTTTAAACTAGAAACTTTATTTTTTTACACATGCTGTATTTTGTGGTATATTTTTCATTGTTTTTTTGGTACTTTTTATTTCTCGATTTTACTTATCTAAAAAATTTTTCTTATAATTTGGAATATATTAGGAGGAATTAATGGCGGTTGTAAGTACAGATAAAAAAAGAGTTATCGGACTAGTTTCAGGTAATAATACAGGAAAAACCACTCTTGCTGAATGTTTTTTGTTTAATTCTCAGACAATTGACAGAATGGGCAAAATTGAAAGCAGGAATACAGTATCTGATTTCAGCCCCCTTGAAACCAAAAGAGGTTTTAGCATCAGCTCCAGCATTTTAAACTTTCAATGGAAAAACCACGCGATTAATGTCATTGACTGTCCGGGATATCTTGATTTTATTGGACAGACCATGGAGGCAGTTCAGGTCATTGACGGTGCGCTTCTTCTTTTTGATCCCAAGGCCAGTATTCAGGCGGTTACCGAAAAAATAATTGAAGAGCTTAACAAGAAAAATACCCCTGTTTTCTGTGTACTAAACAAGATGGATCAGGAAAACATTGATTATCTTAAGGCAATTGAAAATATAAATAGAAATTTTTCGGTTCCACTCGTGCCTTTCACTATTCCTATAGGGGAAGGCGAAAATTTTAACGGTATCGTAGATTTACTTAATAAAACTGCTTATACATACAAGACAGATTCAAAGACAGGAACAAAAATTGATCTGGACGGTAATCTAAAAGAAATTACAGACTCAAGATATAACTCTCTGGTAGAAAATGTTGTTGAAAATGATGAAGCCCTTCTTGAGAAATATCTGAACGGTGAAGAAATTGACACTGAAAATTTAAACATCGTCCTTAGAAAATCCGTAATTAACAGATCCATTATTCCTGTTTTTGTTATCAGTTCAGGAAAAAACATAGGAATAGACATTTTAATGGATTACATTAATAATCTGCTCCCTTCGCCCCTTGAAGCCACCGTAAAAAATGCGGTGGAAATTAACAGCAAGAACAGTGTTGAAATTGACCCCGCAGGAGAAAAACAGCTTTCTGCTTATGTTTTTAAAACTATGGCAGATCCTTTTATCGGGAAACTTTCAATTTTTAGAATTTTCTCCGGCAGCATGAAGCCAGGAATAAATTATTTTGTTTCAGGACCCAAAAACAGTTTCAAGTTTTCCAATCTTCTAAAAATTCAGGGCAAAACTCAGTCTGAGATCCATGAGGCTTCTGTTGGTGATATTGTTGCTGTCGCAAAAATTACAGATATTTCCATAGATAATACAATATCAAATTCGGATAACCCTCTTGAAATGGACAGGGTTATATATCCTGAACCTATATTCCCAAAAGCCATTACTCCTGCAGCAAAGGGAGATGAGGAAAAAATACATAGTGGGATAATAAGACTTATAGAAGAAGATCCTACCATCAGACTGGAGAATGACCATGAGGTAAAACAAAGCCTTGTCTGGGGCATGGGTGAACTTCATCTTGCAATTGTAAAAGAAAAACTAAAAGAAAAATTTGACATAGAAGTCAATATGGAAACACCTAAAGTTGCCTATAAAGAAACTATAAGGAAATCAGTAAAGACCGAATACAAGTACAAAAAGCAGTCAGGTGGAAGAGGCCAGTATGGCCATGTTCTCATAGAGCTTAGGCCTTTACAAAGAGGAGAAGGTTTTAAATTTGAGAATACTATTTTCGGAGGCTCCATTCCCAAGGGATATATCCCCGGAGTTGAAAAAGGTCTCAGAGAAGCATTGCTCTCAGGAATTTTAGGCGGATTTCCTGTTGTAGACGTGGCAACTAATCTTTTTGACGGATCCTATCACTCAGTTGACTCTTCAGAAATGGCTTTTAAGATCGCAGCTTCAATGGCCTTTAAAAAAGGTATGGCAGACGCTTCTCCGGTAATACTTGAGCCTGTTATGGAGCTTGATATTACAGTCCCCGAAGAATATATGGGTGATATTATTGGAGATGTGAATTCAAAAAGAGGAAAAATAATAAGCATTGCTGCTGAAAAGCATAATCAGATAATAAAGGCCTCCATTCCTCAGTCTGAAACTTTTAATTATGCTGTGGATTTAAAATCAATGACTCAGGGAAGAGGAATTTTTTGCCAGAAGTTTTCACATTATGATGATCTGCCTGGCAGCCTTGCAGAGCCTATTATTGAAGAAAGAAAGAAACATCAGGAGACTCACGAATAATATTTATAATTATTTTATAAAAAAAAGAAGCTTTAGTAATAATTTATATTATAATTATAATGATATTGGTAATTATTAAGGTTATCAATAGTCTAATGAGCTTATTAAGGAAAATTTATTTTAAAGACTGGCATTACCATAACTTAGGCTGGCATTTAGATATCTAAGCTGTTATAATAATTTTTTATAGCTGAGCTTTTTTAATTATTACCTATATCCCAGATTTTATAATTCCGGATGTTATGGTAATTATTTTTATCTGAATATTTATAATTATTATTTGGTTGCCGGCAAATAAGGTTTTTTAGTGAATTATTTGTTCAAGTCAGGCTTAATATTTTTCCGGTAGGCCATTTTTTAGTTAATTGCTTACAGGAAACTATTTATATAAAGATTTTTTAAAATTTGGATATTTTAAATGGAAGATAAAAACAGTAAAAAATTAAAAAAACAAAAAACCTTTTTTACTGACAGGTTTCCTTATATTATTTTTATATTAATTATAGGAATTTCACTTGTCATATTTTTTGCTGTCAAAGAACGCCTGCCTTTGGATGTTTTTACAAAAAAAACTGTTGCTGTTGAAGCAGCAAGCACCCTGGATTTATATTTTGCGTCTCCGACAAAAAACCAGACATTCGAACTGGTAAGCGTAAATGAAACTGTTCCCGTTGAAATCAAAGACAAAAATGTTGAAAACAGTGAAAATTATAATGTAAATATTTTTATTAACAGTGAGCTTATAAAAACTTTAGGCAGCTCTCCTTATTCTTATAACTGGAGTCCCTCCCAGACAGGAGCCTATGATATTTACGCCGAAGTAACAGACAAAAACAACAAAGTATTATATACAAGTGAAAAAGTTTCTTTTTCTGTTAACATAAAAGGAGAAAACACTACAGATTCTTCTTCCCCTCTAAATGTGAATATTGAAGAAAAGAAAAATAAACTTCTTGAAAAAACCAGTTACCGCTCTCAAAATGCTGCTCCCATTTTTGCATTAAAATGTTATTCTCCACCTGTCTTAGACGGCAGTATTGATGAATGGGGTATTTTTGATAAATTTTCTTCATTTACGCCAACTATTTTAAAAGAAAATTATTCAAATGCCAGTGATGTATCAGGAACTTTTTCTTCCTGCTGGGATAAAGATAATTTTTATTTCTTTATAAAGGTAACTGATGATGTATATAACCAGCCTTATAACACAAATCAGATCAATAAAGGTGACAACATAACTTTTGTTTTGGATACAGAGCTTGAAAAAGATTTCAACATTCCTTTTTTAAACAGTGACGATTACCAGATGGAATTTTCAGCCGGAAATAATAGCAGTTCCGGTGCTGAATCATTTGTCAGGTGGCCTTCAAGCACACCTTTAAAGGGCTCTGTTCTGACAGCAAAAAAAGGTTCCGGAGGATATACTATTGAAGGAAGTATCCCATGGTACTCAATGCCGGCTTTAACACCTGCCGATGAACTGGTTATGGGTTTTACTGTTTCAATCTTTGATACAGATAATTTGGAGTCAACCGAACTCGTTGTTTCCTCATCAAAACAATTTGTTTTAAATGACGTTTCAAGTCTTGGAACACTTATTCTTATAGACGGCGGCGATCCTTCACTCTCAACTGAGAGTTCTTCAAGCACAAGCACTACAAAACCTTAGCAGTACAGATGCTGATAAAATTACAAATGCACTTTTTGCTGATTGGTTTTTTTCGTAAACTTTTATAAAACGTAAAATTTACTAAAAAATTAAGCATATTTTTAGATACCGATATTAAATAATCAACAATAGTTATTTCTTTTAATTTTGCATATAGTTTTTTTTAGAATTAAATAATTTTTATTATTAAATACCACTTCTATTTATGTGTTATGTGTTTTCGGCAGATTACTGTCAAAAAGCCTGAACATATGAAAATTTTATGCAAAATTTTAAAAAATAATTTATTAATTGCCGGCTCATTTACATAAAGTAATTAATTTCAGGTAAATAACTTGATTTTTCGTGAATTACTTGTTTGAATTACGCTTAAAATATTTTTAATGGCACCATTTTAGCCAGTTGTTGACCTGGAACCAGTTAATTTATTCATAACATAATTTGTGCCTGTCCGATTCGGTAAAAAAGTGGAAAAAACATTTCAGATAAACATAACAGGAATTGTACAGGGCGTGGGATTTAGGCCTTTTATTTTTAACTGTGCTCTAAAAAATAATTTTAGAGGAGATGTCTGCAATACTTCTTATGGTGTAATAATAAGAGTAAATGCGGCAGATCTGGATGTGGTTCATAACTTTATGGACTACATAAAAATAAACAAACCCAGACCGGCTTTTATTGAAAATATTAATGCAGAAGAAATAGAATATTTAAAGTTTGAGAATTTCAAAATAAAAGAAAGCCAGATCATTGATGGTGGTTTTGTGCTGGTTTCCCCTGATCTTGCCACATTCAGTAATTGCCTAAAAGATATA
>CAYNMO010000067.1:5605-11592 GCA_964398155.1 uncultured Actinomycetota bacterium
TCAATCATAAAGAAAAGAGAAGGCTTGACTATGCTTTCACCAATTGCACCAACTGCGGACCAAGATTTACCATAATTAAAAAACTGCCTTACGACAGGTCCTCTACTACCATGTCTGATTTTACAATGTGCACTGAATGCAGTAAAGAATATCTTGACCCTTCTGACAGAAGATTTCATGCCCAACCGGCCGCCTGTAATAACTGTGGTCCCAAATTGCAGGTTAGTGATAATTACGGTAATATTCAAAAAACAAAAGATCCTGTAAGTTTTATATCCGGTCAGTTAAAAAAAGGCAAAATAATAGGCATTAAAAGCCTCGGAGGTTTTCAGATAGCCTGCGATGCAACTTGCGATAAGGCCGTTGACAGGCTAAGAAAAAATAAGAAAAGACCCCGTAAACCTTTTGCTGTAATGGTTAAAAATATCAAAACAGCTGTATTTTTTTATAAATTAAACAGTTTTGAAAAAGAACTCCTTAAATCACCAAAAGCTCCCATAGTTCTTCTTAGAAAAAAGTTATTTAAAAGCAATACTGTACAAGTTTCAGATCCGAACTTAGACCTGAAACTTGTACATTGTGACAGCGCTTCAAATAAATTAAAATCATTTGATTCAAGAAAAATTTCATCTTGCGTTTCTTTTAATAACAAGTTTGAAGGAGTCATGCTCCCCTATACTCCGCTTCATCACTTAATATTTAAAAAAATCAGTTTTCCTCTGATAATGACAAGCGGTAATATCTCAGAAGAGCCCATTGTCTTTGAAAATGATGATGCAATAAAAAAACTGAGCGGAATATGTGATTATTTTTTAATACATGACAGAGATATTTTTTCAAGATTTGATGACTCGGTAGTCAAAGTTTTTAAAAAAAAGGAAATGCTTGTAAGAAGAGCAAGGGGCTACGCACCTTACCCGCTAAAACTGGACCTTAAATTTAAAAACAAAACAATACTAGCCATGGGCTCAGAAGAAAAAAATACATTCTGTATATTGAAAAATAATTTTGCCCTTATCAGCCAGCATATCGGAGATATTGATAATACAGACAGCATTAATTTTTTCAAGTCAGCATTAAATATTTTTTACTCTCTTTTTAATATAGATAAAATTGATTTGTGTGTTTCTGACATGCACCCTAATTTCAAGCTTAACGGGCTGCCATCCGGTGGCATAATTCCTCAAAAAACAGTAAAGATACAGCATCACAAGGCCCATATCGCCAGCGTAATAGCTGAAAACAACATAAGAGGAAGTATCCTGGGTTTTGCCTGGGACGGAACAGGATATGGCGATGACGGTAATATATGGGGCAGCGAGATATTTGCTGTTGATGAAAAATATAATTTTAGCAGAATAGGACATTTGTCAGAAAAAATTCTCCCGGGAGGTGAAATATCCATAAGGAAACCTTATCGCATGGCACTCACCTGTCTTTATTATTCCTGGATTAAATCAGATGGAATTTGTTTCAATGCTGCCAGTAAAAACAGTTTTACCGATAAAAAATCCATGGAAATCAACAAACTTGAAGGTGAGAGCTTTATCGAGTATATAAAGAATAATTTTCCAAAATTATTTGTGCTTTCTTCAAAAAAAGAAATATTATCTCTTTTGTTCCAGATAAAGAGCGGGTTTAACAGTATTATGACAACAAGCATGGGCAGACTATTTGACTCAGTAAGCTCTGTTGTTGGACTTTGTGGTATTTCCAGTTTCGAAGGAGAAGCTGCAATAAGCCTCGAGATGGCCATTAATAAAAAATCAAATGATTTTTATAAATTTAATTATATAAAAAAAGATGACAGTACTTCTGCTTCTGGCAAAGACTGCTTTATTATCGATGATATTGATTTGTTTGCCAGTATTATAAAGGACATTTTAAGCGGTAAAAAATCAGATCTAATTTCAGCCAGGTTTCACAATACACTTGCAGAAATTATTCTTGATGTCAGTATTAAAACAAGAGACAGTCTGTCCATAAACAATGTCGCGCTAAGCGGTGGAGTTTTTCAGAATAATTATTTAGTTGAAAAAACTTTCCAAATGCTGGAAAATAACAACTTTAATGTTTATACAAATTTTAAAGTGCCCGTAAACGACGGTGGTATTTCGCTTGGCCAGGCATTTTTAGGTTTGAAAAATATCAATGTTTTTTAAAGGAGTATATATCTATGTGTGTAGCTGTTCCTGCAAAGATAGTTGAAATAACTGATCATAGCGCCCAGATAGAGTCAGCTGGCGTAAGCAAAATAATAGATATATCCCTGGTTCCCCAGGCCGCTGTTGGTAATTATGTAATTGTTCATGCAGGTTTTGCAATTCAGATTGTTGACAGCGACGAAGCAATAAAAATACTTGAATTATTTGAGACTTATGGAATATAAGATAAGTAATCTGGTGTCTGAGATAAATAAAATATCAGCAGGTCTTCCACAGATAAATATTATGGAAGTCTGCGGAACGCACACTATGGCAATAGGCAAAAACAGCCTGAGGCAGATACTTCCTGCCAGCATAAACCTGATAAGCGGTCCAGGATGTCCTGTCTGCGTAACACCCGCTTCAGATATTGATAACATAATTGAGTTATCAGATGATCATAAAAACTATATTTTTTCTTTTGGTGACATGCTTAAAGTTCCAGGGTCAAAATCCAGTCTTTATGAAAAAAGATCAGACGGAGCAAATATTAAGATATGCTATAGCCCGGCTGATGCTCTCGAATTTGCTGCAAACAATCCACGGATAAATGTAATATTTATAGCAATAGGCTTTGAAACAACAGCACCCTTGACTGCAGTTCTTGTCAAAAGAGCTTTCCAAAATAATAACAGTAATTTTTTTATTTATAACACACACAAACTTGTACCCCCCGCTATTGAATTTTTGCTTGACAGCGAAAGTGAAAACAATATCCAGGCTTTTTTATGTCCCGGACATGTCTGCGCAGTTATAGGAAGCACGCCATTTGAGCTGATTGCCCGCAAATATCAAAAGCCATGTGTTATAAGCGGATTTTCCCCTGAAGACATCCTTGAATCCATTCACATGATCCTTAGGCAAATTGAAGATAGAAGGGCTTTGGCCCAAATTCAGTACAGCTGGGTTGTTAAACAGGACGGTAATCAAAATGCGCTTAAATATATTTATGAAGTATTTGAAACCGGACCTTCTTCATGGAGGGGCATTGGAGTAATAGAGGGCAGCGGCCTTGATTTAAAAAATGAATTTAAAGATTTTGATGCAAAAAAGTGGTTTGCAATAAAAGACAGAAATGTCCCTGAACCAAAATCATGCAGCTGCGGTGATATTCTTCAGGGTAAAAAGAAACCTTTTGACTGTGTGCTGTTCGGGAAAAAATGTACACCGGATAAACCGGTAGGGCCATGCATGGTTTCCAGTGAAGGCACTTGTGCTGCTTATTATAGATATGAAATCCATAATACAAATAAACTTTAAAACATATCGCCTATTATAAAGATAACTGACAGATGAAAATAAACAACATAAGCATAAAACCTGGTGGAGATAAAATCTTATTGTCGCACGGAGATGGCGGCCTTAAAACGAGTGAGCTGATAAACAATCTTATATTAAAATATTTTAACAATAATATTTTAAGCAGACTTGAAGACAGCGCTGTAATTCCAGGTGTGCATAATACCAGAATTGCCTATACGACCGACAGTTTCGTCGTGAAACCAATTTTTTTTCCGGGTGGTGACATTGGGAAACTCTGTATTTGCGGGACAATAAATGATCTTGCTTCGTCAGGTGCTGTCCCTGCTTTTCTAAGTATGGGGTTAATCATTGAAGAAGGGTTTGAAATTAATCTTCTTGAAAAAATTCTTGAATCTGCAAATAAAGTACTTGCTGAATCCAATACAAGTATTGTCACAGGAGACACAAAAGTTGTTGAAAGAAACAGTGCGGACAAAATATTTATAAACACTTCTGGAATAGGTTTTATTAAAAATAATCTTAATATCTCCCCTATGGAAATTAAACCTGGCGACAAAATACTTATAAATGGCAGTATAGCTGAGCACGGACTTGCTGTTTTAAGCTCCAGACCTGAATTTTCTTTTAAAACAAATATTGCAAGTGACTGCGCGCCGCTAAATGGCCTGGTTGAAGATATTCTTAAAATATCCAGTAAAGTTCATGCACTGAGAGATGCAACAAGAGGCGGAATTGCTACAGTATTAATTGAGATGTCACAAAAATCACAGACGCTCTTTGACGTTTATGAAAATAAAATACCGGTAAAAAGAGAGGCCTTAAGTTTATGTGAATTTCTGGGTCTTGATCCCCTCTATATTGCAAATGAAGGCAAGATGATTGTTTTTGTTGACAGCTCTGACTCAGATAAAGTTCTTGAAGTAATGAAAAAAAACAAATATGGAAAAGATTCCCGCATTATTGGTGAAGTAACAAAAAAAATGGAATCTGGCGCAGTTTCTTATAATACAAAGATTGGTACAACCAGGTTCCTGGACAAATTCTACAGCGAGCAGCTCCCAAGAATATGCTGATCTGAAAATTTACTGTATGGACAGGAATTAAATTTGATGCTGTTATTTTCCAAATAAACAGATGCAATTGTCATATTGATTCAGACAATGGCTCCGTCACAGCGAAAATAATGTTTTTCCATCTGAAATCCACTTATTTTCCCTGCATTAAGAAGTGCCATATTTTCAAGATCCTTTTGGAAAATTACACGGTTTTAACTATAAAATTATGAGTCTGCTTCTTTATATTAACGACTTAATTTTAAATAAATAAGTTAAACACCTGCGACTGATAAAAATTTTTATGTATACTATTAACAATATTAGAAGTAACATTAACTAATAGTTATGTCGTAAACCAGCATTAATAATAACCTGATTAACTTTCCTTTAAATAAAAATTAATATTTATTTTTAGAAATGTCCTAATATGACTAAAAAGAATAATGAAGCTAATTATTTGGAAAGACTGCGAAAGCTGGCTGTTGAAAAGCTAAGCACGACGAGCCCCCAAGCTCTTTCTGCCAATGAAAACGAGGATCTGCTTCATGAGCTGCGGGTACACCAGATTGAGCTTGAGATGCAAAATGAGGAGCTAAAGCTTTCTCAATGGGAACTGGAGTTATCAAGGGAAAAGTATTTTAAGCTATATGATCTTGCCCCTGTCGGATACTGCACGTTAAGCGAAAAAGGACTTATAATAGAATCCAATCTTAAAGCCTGCGAATTGTTTGGTGTTAACAGAACTTATTTGAAAAAACAGATGTTTTCAAGCTTTATCTTTAAAGACAACCAGGATATATACTATCAGGCTGTTAAAAATCTTTCCCAAACAGGCAATTCGCAGACCTGTGAGCTGCGAATTATCAGTAAAAACGGAACAACCCTCTGGGTTTTGCTCGATATTTCTTACACGCAGAATACAGACGATGCAATTCTTTATCTCGTTGTGGTGTCTGATATTACAGAACGCAAGCAGGCCGAAATTGAAAAAGAGGAACGTGAAAGGCTGGCAAATATTCTGGAGGGAACTAATGTTGGAAATTGGGAATGGAATGTCCAGACAGGCAAACAGTTTTTAATGAGCGCTGGGCCCAGATTATTGGATATACTCTTAAGGAAATATCTCCAGTAAGCATTAAAACCTGGGAAAGATTTATTCACCCTGAGGATCTTGCAAAATCCAATGAACAGCTTGCCAGGGTTTTTAACAGAAAATTAGAATATTATGATATCGAAAGCCGAATAAAACATAAAGACGGCAGCTGGGTCTGGGTTCAGGACAGGGGTAAAGTAATTTCCTGGAGTTCTGATTGGAAACCGCTCTTGATGGCAGGAACACATACCAATATTACCAATCGCAAAAAGTCTGAGGAAGCAATCATTCATCTAAGCTATCATGATATGCTTACCGGTCTTTTTAACCGCAGATTTTTTGAAGAAGAGATAAAGCGTCTTGACACAGACA
>CAYNMO010000068.1:0-3831 GCA_964398155.1 uncultured Actinomycetota bacterium
TTCCTGATTTCTTTATTGCTTCTTTTGAAGCTTCCATTGCCTGTGAAACCAGAAAATAAGGATCCTGTTCTATCCAGCTGGGTCTGGGATACGAACACGAATATTCTCTGTACCCACTGGCAATCATATTTCCCATTAAATCAAAAATACCGGCTTTGGAACCGGTAGTGCCGATATCGATACCCGCAATATACCTTTCTTTCATGTGTAAGACTTCCTCTTCAGGCATGGCATAAAATACTAATTTAAATAGTTTATGGCGGGTAACACAGTTTTTGCAAATTATTTAACTAAATTAAGCTTAAAAATTTGCTTAATTGTGCCATTTTATCTAATTGTTCACCATAAACTAAATAATATAAAAATATTCTATATAATTACCGGTTACTAGCTTAAGTTTTTAGTGAATTATTTGTTCAAATTGAGCTAGCTCTTTTTTTAATTTAATTCTCTTCGATTAATTATTTACTAAAAGCTAAACAAGGTCGCATGCATCAGCCGGCATCCAGTGTGGATCCATTCCGTCCCATTTGACATTACAACCTATAGGATTTGTAACTTTTTTTGTAATTTCTTTCCCGGAGGTGTGTTCTTCAAGAGCGTTCCATAAATCATTTACAGTCATTTTGTTTGTTTCCTTTGGGCTGTCAATTCCGCGTCCCGTATAGACAAGTTTTCTGCTTTTATCAAATACATAAAAATGAGGAGTCTTTAGTGCTCCATAAGCTTTTTCTGTTTCCTGAGACTCATCATATAGATAAGCCCATGGAAATTTATTAAGCTCCATTCTTAGGACCATGTAAAAAAAAGAATCTTCAATATAAGTATTGATGCTGTTTGAATTGATTCCAACAAATTCAACACCTTTATTTTTAAAATTATTAACAGTCTGCCTGGTCACTTCATCAGAACCAATAACATAAGGGCAATGGTTGCAGGTAAAGAAAACAACCAGTGTCTCTGCTTTTTTAAAACTTTCCAGCGAATAAACCCTGCCTTCAGTTGAGGGCAGCAAAAAATCAGGTGCACTGTCTCCAATTTGTAACGTATAAGCCATTTTTATCTCCCCTAATGTGTTTTTGAAATTATTATTTAAAATATTTTATATGAATTGAACTTTTTAAATCCTGATATTGTTTATTTTATAATGCCAGACCAGGATTTACAGAATAATTTCTAAATTTTATGAAAAATTATAGTATGCAATATTTTCAGAGACAAACATCATGCTGATAAGAATCCTAAACCCGAAAACCCAGTTTTTAAGTTTGTATTGCAATAGACAAAAGGTGCTCTGATTAATATAAACTTTTTCAATAATTACTTTATACTGCTAAGTTAAAAAATAATATATCGGTATTGTTAATATAGCTTGCCGGATTTTATATAAATTGAAGTTGTGTCAGGGTGTGGCGGACATCCCTGAACATAAAGCAGCTCCTGGCTGATTGCTCCAATATCCATTACTTTCGTACATGCGCCATATTTTACAACCGGACCGGTTATGTCTTTAGGAACTTCCACTGTTTGCCCCAGAAGGAAAGTATAATCTTTTATATTCTCAAGAAGTTTGTCCCGCTGCATCCTGAAAATAAATGATTCCAGCGTTATTCTGCATCCGCTGCAGCCGCCCCCATCAATTATTCTTACGTTATATTTTTTTAACTCTTCTTCTTCAAGAGATGCTGTCTCAAACTTCTTTTGGACATCTTTTATGCTTAAACCCAAAACAGCAATATCGGATATATTTGCACACCCAAGACCCTGCTCTGCGGCAAGTTTTATATATTCGATACTGTCAGGCTCAAACCCCATAACCAAGGCAGCAACAGCATCTGCTGCAACTGTATCATAAGAGGATATTATTACTCCAAGGTTTGCCGGTATTCCAAACATTGGTCCGTAACCCTCCATCCCGACAGTCCCATCTTCTATAGTAATATGGGGCAAAAGCAGTTTATTAAGATCAACAATGCATTGTGATAAATTTAGCAGATGAAATCTTTTTTTATCCTTTTCTCTTAATGCTCCCTTCATGTTTTTAAGCCCGAGTGTTGCAGGAAAGGAATCATGGGTTTTCATTACAGGCACGTTTATTATGATATCGGCTTCAATAAGTGCTTTGGGTGCATAAAGTATTCTAAAAACTTTGCCTTCCGGAACACTCATGGGAATGAATTCCTCTTTTTTAAAGTCAATAATTTTAACGCCTTTTTTTTCGGCCAGCCTGTACCATCCGGCTGCTTCAAAAGATTCATCCGTTTTTAGTCCGACTGCCGCGCCTTCTCCAATAGTTATTTTTTTGATTCCGTATTCCTGAAGTAAATCGATAAGTGCTTCAACAAGAAAAGGATTAGTTGTCGCGCCTGTTTCATAAGACATGGGGGCAAGAACATTGGGTTTTATGAGGACACTGTCGCCCTTAAGTATCCTTGATTTAAATCCACCCAGCAATTCAATTGAAGCAGAAAGCTCTTTTTTTAAGGAAGACACATCATCTGCCTTAAGGCATCTTGCTATTGAAACTTCAGACATCACATAACTCCTTTAAGCTATAGTTACAAACTACTGTTAAAAAATAAAAAACATTGTTTTATTTATACTGTTTTTAAGAAAAAGTTTTTTCAAAATCATTTGTAAAATCCAGGAATTTACCCAAATCTTCGCTGTCAAGTACAATATCACCGGCTAAAGAATTTTCGAGAGCCTGTTTTTCGTTTCTGGCACCGCTCAAAGAAATTACCGAAGGGTTTTTAACAAGCCAGGCTGTTGCAAGCTGGGCAAAAGAGGCATTATGTTTGTCGGCAACGTCTTTGAGATGTTTTTCAAGCATATTATTTGCTTTTAATATATTTTCCGGTGTGAATCTTGTTTCGCCTATTCTTGAATCGCCTTCAGCAAAAGCCCGCTCAGGTGAAATTTTACCTGATAAAAGCCCCTTTGCCGTTGGGCTGTAAGCAAGCATTGACAAACCATTATCCGTGCACCACGGAAGCATTTCAGCTTCAACTTCCCTGTCAATAAGACTGTATTTTTCCTGATCAGTATTTATTATGCCGCATCCCTTATATTGGGTCAGCTGTTCCAGTGATGCATTGCTTGCTCCTATTGCTCTTATGAGCCCCTTGTCCTTTAGCCCCAATAATACTTCCATTGTTTCTGATATTGGTGTTGTAGGATCCTGCCAGTGAGTCTGATACAAATCAATATAATCAGTTTGAAGTCTCCGGAGGCTTTCTCCTATCTCATATTTTATTGACTCTTTCCCTAAATATCGATGCATCGGGATACCAGGTGAGTAATCAAAAAAATAAGCTCCTTCTTTTATGCTCCATCTCAACCCGCATTTTGTAGCAATTATTACTTTGTCTCTTTTTCCTTTTATTGCCTTGGCAACGATCTCCTCAGATAATCCCTGTCCATAAGCAGGAGCAGTATCAATAAAATTAACACCGGTGCCAAGGGCAGCGTTTATAGCGTCTATGGAGTCTTTTTCGTCTGTTCCACCCCACCATTTGCCTCCGATTGCCCATGCACCCAAAGCAATTACTGAAACTTTAATTGATGAATTGCCCAGATTAACATATCTCATTTTACATCCTTGTCTGATAATAAAATTATCCTGTTTATTCGTTAAAATTATTTTTATAATAAAAGAACTTAGTAGACTATTCTATACTTAAAAAACAATATGTCCCCTTGACTTTTTAGTATGACAGTCTAACATAAGTATAATATCAATATAACTCATAATATTAACTTAATAAGCAAATTAGCGCAAATACTTGACAATAATATGTTTTTAGATAGAATATTTATTGTTCTGTGTAA
>CAYNMO010000068.1:3841-11569 GCA_964398155.1 uncultured Actinomycetota bacterium
TTAAGTATTCAAGTCTAAGTATTCAAGTCTAAGTATTCAAGTCTAAGTAATCAAGTCTAAGTAATCAAGATTAAGTATTCAAGATTAAATATACACGGTTAAGTAATTAGAGGGGGTGATTTGATAATTAGTTTTACTGTTTAAGTTTTCTATTAAAATCCGGATTCCTATCGGAAATTCGGGACTATTGAAGGAGAATAAATGAAAAAGGCAATAATATTATTGGCTGTTGTGTGCATTGTAGCAACAATGGCTTTTGTAGGAGTAGGTTGTACTGCTGCTACAGCAACAACTGCAGCAGCTGCAACAACAGCAGCAGCAGCGGAAACTAAAAATCCAGCTAACTTTGAAATAGTTTTCATCGTTAAAGCAGATGGTATTCCTTGGTTTGATGTTGAAAGAATGGGTCTGGAACAGGCTGCCAAAGACTACGGCTTTAAGTCTTCCACAGTTGGTCCAGCTAAAGCTGATGCAGCTCTTCAGGCACAAATGGTTGAAGATTACATCGCTAAAGGTGTTCAGGCAATCGCAGTTTGTCCTAACGATCCTGCATCAATCGAACCAGTTTTTGCAAAAGCAAACGAAGCCGGAATACTTACATTCGGTCATGAAGGTTCAAGCTTTAAAAATGTTTCATTTGATATCGAAGCAATGAGCAACAAGGTTTTCGGCGAAACAATTATGCAAAGAATGATCGAATTCACAGGCGGTAAGGGTGGATATGTTGCATCAGTTGGTTTCCTTACATCAGTTTCTCACAATGAGTGGGTAGATGCAGAAATAGCTTATCAGAAAGCAAAAGCTCCTGATTTTGTAAACCTTCTTGGATATGCTGCAGGTTCTGACAGATTTGAAGAAAAAGAAGATCAGACTATAGCTCATGACAAAATCCTTGAATTCATCAAAACTTATCCTAACCTGACTGGTATTATCGGAAGCCCTATGACAACCGGTCCTGCAGCAGGTCTTGCTATTGAAGAAAAAGGTCTTAAAGGTAAAATGATGTTTGTTGGTACAGGTCTTCCAATTACTATCGGTGGTTATCTTACATCTGATACAGTTCAGGAAGGTCTATTCTGGAATCCTTACATGGTTGGATACGCACTTGGTTACACAGCTCTTCAGACATGGCTTGGAACACCACCTAAAAACGGAGATGCTATCTTAATGAAAGACGGCACACCTCTTCCAGGTTATGAAGCAATTGGTGTTGAAACAAACAAAAATGGTGGCAAGGTTATGTTCGGTAAAGGCCAGATTGAACTTACAAAAGCTAATCTGGACGAATGGAATAAGAAATTTGCTGATTATGGTTGGAAACAACAATAATTAAAACAAACTTTAGGCAAAAGTAATACGCTTAAATAAGTTACTTTAATTCAAGTTGGTCAGTTTATCGGCCAACTTGAATTAAATATAATAAGAGGAAAAACAAGAATTAAATAGTTTTAGAGTATTTTTACTTCCGGCCAGCGAAAAATAAAACTACTTTTAGTTTTATTCGGCAAAATTAATTATTTTTGATAAAATATTTTTATCCGACAATCTGTATTTATAATCTTATATTAAAATTTAATAGTTAGAAAATAAAAAATTATGAATGAAGAAATTTTATCTGTTAAAAACATCTGTAAAAGATTTGGTGCGGTACAGGCATTAGCTAACGTGGACCTGGCTATTAATAAAGGAGAGATACATTGCCTGGTAGGAGAAAACGGTTCAGGCAAATCAACTCTTATAAAAATAATTTCCGGTGTTGAAGATCCTGATTCCGGCGAAATCTATATTGATGGAAAGCTGCACAAAAAACTCACCGTAATGCAGTCAATGAAAGAGGGTATTCAGGTAATTTATCAGGACCTGGCATTGTTTCCCAATATGTCCGTTGCTGAAAATATTTCCTTAAACCAAAGAATGGAAAAGCGGGAAAAATTTATTAACTGGAAAAAAATGAGAAATCTTGCAATAGAGGAATTAAAGAATATAGGCAAAAACATAAATCCGGATGAACTGGTTGAGGATCTGTCTGTAGCTGACAAACAGATTGTTGCAATTTGTCGCGCTTTGACCTCCGGGGCAAAACTTATAATTATGGACGAGCCCACAACAGCCCTTACTAAAAATGAGGTTGAAAATCTTTTTAAAATTATACTGAATTTAAAGGAAAAGGGAATTTCAACTATTTTCGTAAGCCACAAACTTTCAGAAGTATTCAAGATTTCCGAAAAAGTAGCGGTACTTCGTGATGGGAAAAAAGTCGGGGACTATGCTTCTACGGATATTGATAATGAAAAACTTGAATATTTTATGACCGGTAAAAATATTACCAGTACAAATTACACATGTTCGATTAATAAGGAAACAGAACAACCATTGCTTGAAGTAAAGAATTTTTCGAGAAAAGGGAATTTTATAGATATTAATTTTAAACTTTATCGTGGGGAGATATTGGGGATTACGGGCCTGCTTGGTTCCGGACGAACAGAGCTTGCAACTTCTATCTTCGGTTTAAATAAGCCAGATTCAGGAGAAACAATTATTGAAGGCAAAAACATAAAAATAAATTCTGCAAGCGATGCTATTGAAGCGGGTGTATGTTATCTGCCGGAAGACAGACTGGGGAAGGGTCTTTTTATTGATAAAGAAATTCGCAATAATCTTGAAGTTACAATAATCAAGGATTTTATCAAATCAGGTTTTGTAAGGTCAAAGGATTTAAGTGATACTATAGAAAAATTATCCAAAGATTTAAATATCAAGACTCCTTCACTTGACCTGACTGTTTCAAGCCTGTCCGGCGGAAATCAGCAAAAAGTTGTAGTTGCAAAATGGATTGCTGCAAATCCGAAGATTTTTATACTTGACGGTCCAACTGTTGGTATTGATGTCGGGTCCAAAAGTGATATTTATCAGATTATCAGAGGCCTGGCACAAAAGGGAATAGGAATAATAATAATTTCTGATGAAATTCCTGAGATACTTAAAAACACCAACAGGATTCTTGTTATGAAACAGGGCAGAATAGCCAGGGAGCTTCAGACTGACTGCACCAACGAAGAAGAATTAAATAAAATAATTATTGAGAAGGAACTAAGTTAAAAGAAACTGACAAAGTTAAAATATAAATAAATATTGTGGATTGGAACAGGAATGAAAAAATTATTTCGGCAAAATGAAATATACGTATTTTTTTTGATTATTGCTTTGGTCATTATAATTACAAGTTTTAGCCGCAGCTTTTTTACACTGGAAAACTTTTTTGATTTATTGAAAAGCCACTCTTATGAAGGCATACTTGCAATAGGATTTTTTCTGGTTTTATTGTCAGGCGGAATAGATTTGTCTTTTACTGCTGTTGCTGTTATCGGAATGTATACGGGAGTTTATGTCGTTCTTATTACGGGGGCAAATAATGCCCTGCTTGCAATCGCCATAGCAGGTGTTGTCGGAATTATTTTAGGTGCAATAAACGCTGTATTTATAGGTATTTTTAAAATTCCAACCATGATTGCCACATTGGGAACTCTTACTGCATTTCATGGTACACTGATGAGCATCCTTCAGGCTACAAAGAGAACTGTAATCTCAAACCCGCCCAGTTCCATTATTGCATTCGGGAAAATGATTTTGTTTCGGATTCCTGATGGCACCGGCAAATTTGCAGATTTTTCTCTTTCATCAGCAATATTTATATTTTTTACAGTTGCAACATGGCTGCTTTTAAAGTACACAACAATAGGCAGAAACATCAAGGCAATTGGCGGAAACAGAGAAGCTGCAAGAAGAGCAGGCATCAATATTCTTAAAACACAATTTTTTATATATTGCTATGTAGGATTTATGGCAGGCATAGCAGGCTTGCTGCTAGGCTCATATTTGCGCTATATTGACCCCTTAAATCTGGTGGGAAATGAACTTACCGTAGTTGCCGCAGTTGTTTTGGGAGGTGCAAGCGTAATGGGAGGAAGAGGAACCATAATAGGTACCGTACTGGGAGTATCCATGATTACAATAATAAATACAAGTCTTGTATTTATGAAAATACCACAGTATTTTCAACAATTTGTTATTGGAATGATTATAGTAATAAGTGTCAGCATCACTGCATATCGTCAAAAACTAAAGGAAAGACAGACAAGCGTTCTTGATGTCGTTTAATTTATAATATGTAGATTTTGAACTTAGGAGGCATTTTTGATATACAAGAATAAAAAAGTATTCAGCTTACTATTAATTACAATTGCTGCCTTTCTTTTGATGACAATTGCAGAACCCAAGATATTTTTCTCACTCAGGAATTTTCAGTCAATGACAGTGCAGATTCCTGAATTCGGGCTTTTGTCTTTGGGGATGGCAATTTGCATGCTGACTGGCGGTATTGATCTCTCAATTATCGCTACTGCAAACCTTGCATCTATTGCTGCGGCAACAATATTAACAAAATATGCAGGGGAAAATAGCGGCGCAGGTCCGACGCAGATAGTTATCGTGATAGTGATAGCAATTCTGGCAGCTATTGTAGTTGGGGCAGCATGCGGTTTCGTAAACGGGCTGTTGGTTTCTAAAGTTGGCATAACTCCTATCCTTGCCACACTCGGAACTCAGGGTTTGTTTGGAGGTCTTGGTATTATTCTTACAAAGGGTAAAGGCATTATAGGTTTTCCTGAACTATTTTTGAAAATTGGTACAGCACATCCTGGCAATATACCGCTGGTCTTTTATATTTTTATTGTTATTGTACTATTACTTGGTCTTATTTTAAGCAGAACATTTTTTGGCTTTAATATTTACATGATAGGCGCAAACCCTCTGGCAGCCAGTTTCTCAGGAATAAAGATAAGCAATGTTTTGACAAAAGTTTATATGACCTCAGGTATGCTGGCAGGACTGGCATCAATTATAATGATTTCAAGAGTAAATTCAGCCAGATCAGATTTTGGATATACTTTGCTTTTGCCTACCGTCCTGATTGCTGTTTTGGCAGGATTTAACCCAAACGGAGGGTTTGGAACTTTAACAGGCATAGTGATTGCTCTGTTTCTGCTTCAAATTTTACAAAGCGGGTTTAATATACTCGGTTCGAGTTCCTTTTTTAAAAATGTAATCTGGGGAGTAATGCTTTTACTGGTTATGGTAATAAACTATATTGGAGACAGGTATTCAAAAAGAGTGCGAAAACAGCTTGCTTGATAAAAAGATAAAGAGTCAGGAGAATTTAAAAAATGATAGAAGATCTAAACGTAAAATGGGAAGAAGGAAAAATAAACCAGATCTGTGAGGTAACGTGGAATCTGGAAAAAACGGCAGAAAGATATTGGAAAAATTTTGGATTTGGGCCCTGGTATTTCTGGGATTTTTTACCACCAAAACTTCATAGCTATTACTATAGGGGAGCAAAGGTTGAAGGCGCTTTCAGGTTAGCACTTGCACAGGTAGGTCCAATTCAGTATGAACTTACCCAGCCATTATATGGCCTGGGCATTCACAGGGAATTTCTTGAAAAAAGGGGAGAGGGAGTTCATCATTTAAAAATGTATTTTAGTGATATTCCCAAGGCCAAAGAAATGTTTGCCAAAAAAGGTATTTACGTTTTGCAGGAAGCAAGATATATGGAAGAAGACTGGCATGTATTTCTTGATACCGAAAAAGAGTTTGGAGTAATATGGGAAATAGGTAATTGCAGAGATATCGGTCCTTGTGACAAGCAATATCCCGAGTAAGTTATTTATGTTTTAGGCAATTATAAAAATTAAAATATATTCATAGACCCGGCTTGTTTATTTTAAATAATTAAAAGATGAGCCGGGTATTATTTATTAAGAAAGAGATTTTAGTGATCAGCTGCAAAATCGTAAAACAGATTATTATGGTTTATAATAATAAAAATACTTTTATAAAAATTTAAATTTTAACAGTACTTAACAAAGGTGAAATATGAAAAAAATAAAAGTTGGTTTTGTAGGAGCCGGTTTTATTGGCCCGGTTCATATCGAAAATCTTAGAAGGCTTGGGTTTGCTGACGTAGAAGCGGTTGCTGAAATAAATCAGGAAACTGCAGATAAAGCAGCTCAGAAATTAAGCATCCCCAAGGCTTACGGCGACTGGAGAAAACTTGCAGCTGACCAGGAGATATCTGTTGTACATATTTCATGCGCAAATATACTTCATTACCCGGTTGCCAAAGCGTGCCTGGAAGCAGGAAAGCATGTAATTGTTGACAAACCCCTTACCCTTGATACGGCTCAGGCTAAAGAACTGGTAGAACTGGCGGCGCAAAAAAAACTTGTTAACGCAGTTACATTTAACATGGGTTTTTATCCAATGGTCCAGGAAGCAAAAGAAATAATAGCAAAAAAAGAGCTTGGCAAAATATATCTGGTTTCGGGGAGATACATGCAGGACTGGCTTTCAAAAGACACAGATTACAACTGGAGAGTGGAGTCAAAATTTCAGGGCAAATCCAGAGCTATAGCCGATGTTGCTTCTCATTGGATGAACATGGTTCAGGTTATTCTTGGAAAGAAAATAGTTTCGGTTTATGGAGATACCACCATTTTTATACCGGTAAGAAAAAAACCTTTAATTGAAATTCCTACATTTTCAGAACAGGTTCTTAAAGAAGGAGAATATAGCGAAATAGACATTGATACCGAAGATCATGCAACAATACTATTTAAGTTTGAAGATGGAATTAAAGGCGCAATGATTGCTTCTCAGGTTTGTCCGGGCAGGAAGAACAGAATTGAATGGGAAGTAAACGGCTCAGAGAAAAGCATTTCATGGAACGGTGAAGAACCAAATCAATTATGGGTAGGAAGCAGAAGCAAGCCAAATGAGCTGAGGCTAAAAGATCCTAATCTTATGAGCGAAAATGCGAGAAAGTTTGTAAATTATCCAGCAGGCATTCCCGAGGGTTATGGTGATGCATGGAAAAACATATTTTCGGAAATATATAATTATATAAGATTAGAAGGCAGCATAAATAATATTAAACCCGGCTTTCCTACCTTTATGGATGGCTACGAAATCATGGTTATTATTGATGCAGTTTTAGAAAGTGTTGAAACGGGGAAATGGGTGGATACTAACCTGTAAAGGCTGCTGATTTATATTTATTATCCCAGACCCTCACAATGACAGGTAGTCTGCTTAATGCATCACTTTAAGCTAACACGTAAGGGCTGTATTTAAATTTATTATCGCAGACCACCTCAACGACAAGCAGCCAACTGGATGCTTCACTTTAGGCTAACCCGTAAAGGCCGTAGATTTAAATTTATTATCCTTTAATTTAAGCAAAGACCCCCGGTAAAAAATAATCCGGGGGTCTTTTTAAAATAATGACTTAAATTAGAAAAACTCAAAACAATTTTATAAATCTTAGCGAGCCTGTTCTGAAATAACAGTCCATATTCTCCTAATACTGCATAGCAATCTTTCATCAGACTCACAGCCATACAGCAGTAATATAAAAATACTAACTTAGAAAGTTCCCGGGACAAGCAGCTGTCACCAAACAAATAAACCTGATGCTACCTTGCCAATTTTAATATTTCTACTATATCTTCATTTGTTAATTTTTTCATACTTCCCATTTTTACTGTATTTGCTGCCATTTCCACAAATCTGTCATCAGGAATGTTTACATCTTTTAATCTTACAGGCAGACCCAATTCTTTTGAGAAGTCCTCAAGCCTTTTTATGGCCTCAAGTATTGTCTGCTCAGGA
>CAYNMO010000069.1:0-11328 GCA_964398155.1 uncultured Actinomycetota bacterium
GTTGATGTCAGGATTAAAGGCTTTAAGGATACTTTAAAAAAACATAAAATCATTTTTGATAACAGTTATTTTTCTGAACCTTTGATAAGCTTTGATGACGGTTATGATTGCGTTAAAAAAATGATTGAAGCAAAAAATGGATTTACAGCCATAATCGCAGTTAATGATTTTATTGCTTTGGGAGCAATGAAAGCTATTTATGGTATGGGTTTGGAAATACCAAAAGACATGTCTCTTATAGGTTTTGATGATATTAAATATTCGTCAATATCTCGGGTACCTCTTACTACCGTGTGTGAGCCGGATTATGAGCTTGGAAGACTATCCGCAGAAAGACTTATGAGAAAAATTGATGATCCTGAAGAAAGAATTTTACCAAGAAAAATTACTATAAAGCCAGGGTTAGTAGTACGTGACTCATGCAAACCAAACAGAATTTCCAATTAAAAAAATAAATTTTAAATTGTTACAGAAATAAGCCAAAATTTTTAAATTTTTATAAAAATTACTATAGGAAGATGAAAAATATTATAATTAATAATGCAATATAAAGATATTTTACAAAATGACCGGTGAGGGGGTGATTAAAATAGATTTTTTCCGTTTTTTAATAATTTTTTATTAATTGATCTGAAGGGAGGAAAAATGAAAAAGCTTTTACCGCTATTAATTGTAGTAGCAGTGATTGTAACCATGGTGGCCACTTTTTCGCTAACCGGGTGCAAAACTGCCACAACCGCGGATACAACAGCCGCTACAACTACAGCAGCCGCAGCAGAGACGACTGCCTCAGCAACTACCGCGGCTACAGCAGAAACTGCTGCAGCCGAAACCACGTCAGGTGAACCCGTAAAACTCGTAATCTGGTGGTGGGGCGAGCAGGAAGCGCCGGGACTTGAAGGCTTTATGAAGGAAAGTACTGAAATGTATACCAAAGAACATCCGAATGTTACTTTTGAGATTGTTCTTCAATCTACTGAAGCATTAGTTGAAGCATTCAGGGCTGCAGGTGCAGCAGGAGAAGGCCCGGATATCCAGTATTTCTGGGGTGGGATATATACTATTGAAGATGCATGGAATGATTACATAGTACCAATCTCTGATTATATTTCACCAGAAGAACTAAACCATGTTTTTACAAAAGATGAACAACTGATGGGCGGCAAGATTTGGGGACTTCCATGGTACATGGTTCCAATGGTATTGGGATATAACAAGGACATCTTTAAAGAAGCCGGACTTGATCCTGAAAAACCCCCCGCAACCTGGACAGAGCTCATGAGCGCCTGCGAAGCAATTAAAACTGCAGGCTATTCTCCTTTTGTACTTGGTAACCAGGAAGGTATCCAGGGTGGATGGATGCAGGGATGGCTTGGAGGTCAGTGGCTGGGCGGAGAAACACCCGCTGAATTTATGGCCCCCTCTGTTGGCAAGGCAAGTTATACGGATCCCAAATATGCCACCTGGTGGAAATATTTCGGGATGCTAAGGGATAAAGGGTATTTGAATAATGATTTTGAATCAATCCAGCTATATCAGGGAATGGAAGAGTTTATGGCTGGGAAAGGCGCCATTACTTTCGGAGTGTTATCTTCCGGGGTAAGCTGGATAAATGCCATGGGCGCTGATAAGGTAGGCTTTATGTCCGGGCCGGTTGTTGAAGAAGCTGGAGATGGCTGGACAAAGCCTAATATGATAGATGCAAGCTCCCAGGTACTTGCCATAACCAAATGGTCCAATAATAAAGAAATAGCGGCAGACTTTCTATTGTACCTGCATTCTGCTGAACGTTTGAATGCAATGTATCTGCAATCAGGAGCACCTCCCTGTGATGACAGGTTTGACCAGACCTTGCTTAAGACGGAACAGGAAAAATGGGCGCTAAAGCAGGTAAGCGATGGCAACTGGTTTTATCACAATGAGAATTATTTGCCTGTAAAAGTAAATGTTGACGGCAATTATGTGGTTGCACAGCAATTCATTGATGAAAACCTCACCCCTGAAGAGGCTGCAAAGCGTGTAGAGGCCGTAGCAAAACTTTACAGAGAAACTGAACCGGACAGGTTAAAACAAATGACAGACTGGTATGATTCTTTCGGTGAGATTTTTGGGGAGTAGGTCTTTACTGACATTATAATAATTCCTTAAAGATTACGTTTTTGTACAGGAATCTGCCTTATAAAAATGCAGGGAAAGCATACAAAGTTTTCCCTGCATTTAAAGAAGGCATGAAAAAGGGAAAAGATATAAAAATAGAAATATTAAATAATTAATTTAAATAATAAAAATGCGGAACAGACAAAAATTTACGGAAATAACTTTGTTTCTTTTGCCGGCTGCTTTGGTAATAGGGTTTATTTACTTATTCCCACTTGTCAAAGTGGTTCAATACTCTTTCATGAGGATTAGCGGCGCAAACGCCAAATTCATTGGTTTTACAAACTATATCAATATTTTCAATGACCCGAGATTTCTTGCAGGCCTTAAGAATAATTTTATTTTGCTGATATCTGTGCCTATTATCCTGGTACTGGCTGTATTTTTTGCAATATTGTTGTATGAGAGAATGGTAGGATGGAGATTTTACAGGTTTACCCTGTTTCTACCTTATATTCTGGCAATTCCTGTTATAGGTGTTGTATTTGGTTATATATTCCAGTTAAACGGCATCCTGAATTTTTTCCTTGAAAAATTAGGGCTGGAATTCTTAATACGGGACTGGTTCGGCTCATCCAAATACTCACTATGGACACTGATGTTTGTTATCATGTGGAAGGAGCTTGGTTTTTCCATAATCATGATATTTGCAAGACTTTTGAGCGTAAACCAGGAGTTGTACGAAGCTGCAGAGATTGACGGAGCTTCATGGCTCAAAAAACATATTTATATAACAATTCCACAATGTTTAAATGTTATCTCGTTTTTGTCTGTAATACTTATTATTACGATGTTTGCCTGGGTATTCAATTACGTATTTACGCTTACCAGGGGAGGACCAGGTACATCGACAATTGTGTCAGAATTCTATATCTATACTACTGCATTCAGGGACAGCAATATGGGTATGGGATCTGCAGCCTCAGTAATATTATTCCTCATAATGCTTTTAATGATAATAGCATATGCAAGGTTATTCGGAAAAGAGGAGTTGGACTAAAAGACAAAATGATAAAAGCGGAAATAATACAGGACAATACGAAAGGGATCGTTTTATGAAAATGAAGAAGAACTATTTTGCCCTTGCAGGCAGACAGATTATGATGGTGCTCCTGGCAGTCCTGTCTATTTATCCGGTATTCTTTATGATAAATACAGCACTGAAGTCAAAACCGGATTACATAAATAACAGATTTGGATTCCCCAATGCAATTGCACTGCAAAACTTCAGAGAAGTTTTTCTTGGCAAAGATTTTTCCAGATGGTTCACAAACTCTATTATCCTTACTGTCGCCAGTGTGCTGGTTTCCCTGATAATTGCATTGCTTGCCGCTTTTGCACTGTCAAGATATAAATTTAAAATGAGGGAGGGTATTTTAAAATTCGTAATATCTTTAATGATGGTCCCCCCGGTTATAATGCTTATCCCACTTTTTGTTTTTATGTCCAGGGTAAAACTAACCAATTCCTATATTGGGATTGTACTGATTTATACTGGGCTGTTGCTGCCATTTTCGATTTATCTTTTGACCACATTCTTCAGGAGTGTTCCGCATTCAATAATAGAAAGTGCGTCCATTGATGGCTGCAACTCATTCAGGATTTTAAAGAATATTTTAATCCCGATGTCCATGCCTCCCATCATGACGCTTATCGTCATAAATGCGCTGTGGGTGTGGAATGAGCTGCTGCTTGCGCTGATTTTTCTCCAGAAAGATGATTTCAAGACATTGATGACCGGGATAACTGTATTTAAGTCAAGGTATAATATCGATGTGCCCCTTACAATGATGGGATTGTTTGTTATTACAATTCCAATGGTTTTAATCTATTTTCTGGCGCAGAAATATTTTATCCGCGGGCTTGTATCAGGGTCTCTAAAAGAATAATCCTGTGAATTTATTTTACGGCAGTTTTAAAAATAAGGAATATCCGGTTTATTATTTGAAAGGGGGAATAGATGCGCGATTTTTCCAGGGAAAAAATGTCAGCCAGGAAGAGGCTTGAGCTTATACTTGATAACAAGGAAGCTGACAGGGTACCGATTAATGATTTCATACAGAATTTTGAGGTTTTGAAATATTGCACAGGTGAAGAAGTAACTGCTGATAATTACAGTGATCTGGCATGCAAAGTACTTTCCCGGTATGTTGATTGCTGTGAAACTGTGCCATCAGTAATAAAAGAAGGCATACGGAAAGAAAAAGATGGGTTTGTCTATAAGGATGAATGGTGGACCAGTTGGATGGTTGAAAAACCTTTTAAAGATACCAAAGGCCTAAAGGAACATATATTAAGAAACATCGATGATTTACAGGTCTATAATCCTGGCGATGAATTCAATTATGCCGGTTGGGTAAATCTTTGGGGCACATCCGAAGGGGAAGCCGGAAAGGTTGAACACCCAAAGGAAAGATTTAAAAAAATTCAGGAAAAACTTGGCGATGTCGTAATGTTTATGGCACAGAGCCCCATAGGACTGGATGTGGCATATAACAGGGCAGGGTGGGAATTATTTTCCTATGCTTATGTTGAATATCCTGAACTTATACACAAATGGCTGCAGTCTATTGCAGATTTTGAAGAAAAAAGAATTAATGACATTGCAGATTATAACCTGTCGCCAATAGTTTTGTCTTACTGCGATATTGCCTGGAATAAGGGGCTTATTTTTTCTCCTGATTTTTTAAAAAAAGAATTAATACCCTTTGTAAAACAGAATGTCAATGCATGGCACAGGCATAACATAAAAGTATTTTATCACTCCGAAGGTGACATAAGGGCAATAATTCCTGAACTGATAGGAGCAGGTGTGGATGGAATACACCCTGTAGAACCAATGGCCGGGATGAGCACACAGGAAATAAAAGATAAATATCCGGGACTTATGATGATAGGCGGACTGGATAATTCCCAGATGCTTAACAGGTGGAGCATGGATGAAATAGATGGGGCCGTAAAAGCTGCTCTGGAAGGTGGCAGAAAAAGTGGGGGATATATTATAAGTTCAAGTGAAATTCACCCGGCCTGCGATCCGGAAAGGGTTGTAAAAATGTGGGACAGTGAAATCAAATACGGTTGGTATTGAGATCAAACCATAAACCCGGATACGGTCAATATGGTCTCTATTATACTCAATAGTTTAATATGAGCGGTGTTGCTCATAAGCGGCATCATATTATTTAAAATACTTAAGTTATTGAATTGTATTTCTTTGGTATTTGTAGGGTAAAAGTATAAATTTGGTATGTGTTGGGCAGAAGTATAAACTATAAAAATAAATTAAACGGGGTAACAGATGACATCAGGCAATGAAATTCCAAAAGCCGGGCTGCTTTTATTTGAAGCCAAATGGTTTATTGATCTTGGTATTGGTGCAGAAGGTGGAAGTGTTGGTGACCTTGGCTCACTTTTAAAACAGGAGATAAGCAAGATCGAAAGCTCCCTTGCAGGAAGGGTTAAACTTGTAAATCCAGGGATAATCTTTGATATTGGGTCCGCAAGGAAAGCAATGGAGCTCTTCAGGCAGGAAAAAGTTGACCTTGTAATAGTTGTGTACCTTACCTGGGCTGAGGATCTGGCATTGATCGAGATTCTTAAAAATATTGGTGATTTGCCGATTTTGTATTGGGAGTATATGAGCGGTTTCTATACAACCGGGCAATACAGTGCGCTGGAACTGTACCACAATTCAGGTATCGTGGGAGCCCTCCAGGGATCAGGAAGTCTTAGAAGGTTTGGCAAAAAATTCAAACTTGTAATAGGTGAAGCAGCTGATGCAGCCATAATATCTTCTATAGTATCTTTTGCAAAAGCAGCAATGATAAAAAATATCTTAAAGGATTCCATAATGGGCCTGTTGCCATTCAGGAATGACCAGATGAAATCGACATGTATGGATGAATACATGATGCTTAAAAAAACCGGTATGCTGCTGCAGATCTTAACACTTGCTGAATTAAAAGAAGAGACTGGCAGAATTAAAGATGACGAGGCTCGGGAGTTCATGCAGTATAATGTAAAAAGCTTTAAACTGGCTGGCAATGTTAAAGAAAGAGATTTTTTACAGGCATGCAGGGTTTCGCTTGCGCTTTCCAATATGTATTTCAGATATGGCCTTAGCGCCCTTGCTTTAAATGATGTATGCGATGAACTCCATAAAAATGTTGGACTTCGTCCCTGCCTGTACCCTGAAATTTATAACAGCAAAGGAGCTGTCCTGGGGTTTGAGGGTGATGTTGCCTGCACAATGGCGATGTATATAATGCACCTGTTTACAAAAAAACCGGCTGGATTTACAGAAATACTTAACTTTAACCCAAAAGAGAGCACAGTTAATGCAGGCCATCCGGGACCAAATAATCCAATGCTGGCTGCCTCTTATGGAGAGGTTAATATTGTTCCTGATGTCGAATATATGGACAGTGATTTTGAGTATGCGGGCTCAGCAACTCTTGAAATGATAGGGGCCCCCGGCAGGGTAACCATGGTCAATCTGTTGGATGTCGGAGAAGAGATCCAGATGATAGTAAGCCGCGGTAATTCATTGGGCGGGCATAAACGGCTTCCTGCATTCCCGCATTTCTGCATAAAAACAGATATACCGGTACTTGATTTTCTGGAAAAAGTAATAAAAGCAGGAAGCACCCAGCATTTTGCAGTAATACATGCTGATATAGTTGACGAACTGTTGGACCTTGGAAGTATTATGGGTTTTA
Organism: uncultured Actinomycetota bacterium; assembly: GCA_964398155.1. GTDB lineage: Bacteria > Actinomycetota > Humimicrobiia > Humimicrobiales > Humimicrobiaceae > JAMDDL01. The sequence goes on from CAYNMO010000069.1 coordinate 6,876, forward strand.
AAATCGTTCAAATTTAAGAAGGGGATTATGTTTATACCACTAAAATTTATGATGGACCATGCCAGGAAGAATAATTATTCAATTTCAAGGTTTGCTGTTACCAACCTTGAAAGTATTGAAGCGCTTGCCCAGGCTTCAGAGATTGCTGATTCTCCCATTGTCTACGACATTTATGAACCTGAACTGAAAAGCACTTGCCTGTCATGTCTTGAATATCTCATAAAAAAAATGGGGAGCGAGTCAGTAATGCCGGTGGCAATGTTTTCCGACCATGTAGAAAGTGCGGAGAACTGCAGGGCGATTATAAATAAAGGCTACAGTGGGTTAATGGTCGATGCCTCCAGGTATTCCTATGAAGAGAATATAAGGATTACAAGAGAAGTCGTTGATTATGCTCGCAGGTATGGAGTTTTTGTAGAAGGGGAATTAGGCATAATCAAGTCCGGGAGGGAAGAGGCTTCTGAAGAGGATAAGTTCGGACTTACAGACCCCGAGCAAGCCAAAGATTTTGTCGAGAAAACAGGCCTGGATTGTCTTGCTGTTTCAATAGGAGTCAAATCGGGCTTTTACCATTCGGCACCTGAAATAGATTTTGAATTACTCAAAAGAATAAACAATAAAGTCAATATTCACTTGTCTTTGCACGGATGTTCCGGGCTTTCTGAAAAAGTCATCAGGGAGTGCATAGAAGATGGAATCAGTTTTACTGCCTGGGCCGCTGATATAAGATATGTTTTTTTTGAAAAAATAGATGAAATCAGGAAAGAAAAAGGGAAAGAATTTGTATACCCTAGCGACATACTGATACCTGCGCGAGACAAAATGAAAGATGAAATAATAATAAAATTAAAACAGGCAGGCTCTGTCGGCAAAGGAAAAGAGCTGCTTGATTTTTACCGGAAAAATCCTGAATGGAAATTTAGTGCGAGTGAAAATGATTTTTCTGGAAACTCAACCAAAGTGGATATGGAAAAACTTGTCAGCAGTATTACAGAAATAGTATTAAAAGAATTAAGAGGATTAAAGAACAAAAATTTCTGATTTTAAAAAGTCTCTGATGACTTTAATAAGATTTAAAAACAATTAATTTGCAGGAGAAAAGAATGAAATTAAACAGGGCTGAGGTCTTATCTTCAAAAGATATCCAAATGATTGACCATGCCACCAGGGAAGTATTAAAAAATACAGGTATTTTGGTCCTGAGTGACAATGTTTTAAAAATGCTAGCTGAAAAAGGCTTAAACGTGGATATGGATAAAAAGATAGTGAAATTCAGCGAGAAAATAATTGATGAGAGCCTCGGCAGTGTTCCCGGAGAAATAAAGATTTACGGCAGGGAAAAAGATTATTTCCTGGAACTCGGGAAAGGCGAAAAAACTTTTGCTGCAAGCGGCCATAATGCGATTTAAAAAAAAAAAAAAAAAATGGATATCAGGCGTCCTGTCACTAAAAAAGAAGTAGGTAATTTTGCGCTGTTATCTGATTACCTGGACAATATAGAAATCGCAGGAGTGGAGGCAATGCCCCATGATGTCTTTCCCAAAGCATCAATAGTACATGCGGTCGATGCAGTTTTAAACAATACATTAAAACCCGTATTTTTTTCGCCTGAAAATGCAAATGAAACACGTGCCCTTCTGGAGATAATGAAAATCGCCGGCGGCAGCAGCGATTTGAATGAAAAACCCGCAGGAATATGCCAGATATCACCCATAAGCCCTCTTACATGGTCAGGTGGGACAGCTGAGGCCCTTGCTATGATTGCCTCAGAGGGATTTCCGCTGCTTATACTGCCACAGCCATATGCCGGTGTGACATCACCCATAACTGTTGCCGGCCTTATAACCATGAATAATATCGAAAACCTTGCCGGTATAATATTTTCCCAACTCATAAGCCCGGGTTGTCCTGTAATTTACGGAGCAGGGTGGACCACTTTTGAAATGAAAAAAAGTGCGGTTCTGATTGCCACGGCCGAAAGAAATATATGCACTGTTGCGGGTGCGCAGCTGGCGGCCTATTACAAAACTCCTTCACACTGTATCGCTTTTGACAGTGATTCAAATATCTATGATGAGCAGAACGGTTTCGAGAGAATTTTTAATATTATTTCGACTTTCCAGTCGGGTATCGATGTGGTCATCAATGCAGGAATGATCGGAACCGGTATGTCAGTCAGCTATGAGCAGTTAGTCGTGGATAATGAGATGGCAAAATTTGTCAGAAAATATATTGGCGGCGTCAATGTCAGCAGCGACACGATAGGGCTTGAAGCCATTAAAAATGTCGGGCAGCATAAAGATTTTATGATAGAAGACCACACATTTAAATATTTAAAATCAAAAGAATATATGGATTATGATGTGTCAAACAGGGATATATTCCCAAACTTGGTAAAAAAAGGGAAACCTTCAATTATGGATAATGCCAGGGATTTGGCAAATAATATAATCTCCAGCCATAAGGTTCCGGCGCTAAACAGCCAAAAACAGGATAAAATATCGGAAGTAATTGCTGGTTTTGAAGATTCTTTTAAAAAATAAATTTTGGATAATATTTATAAATTAAAGAAGCAGGAATTGTCATGAAAAATAATATTTCCTCAACTCCAAAAATAGGAGTGATCTCAGTAACAGACGCGCCAAGGGAACAGGGTCTTGTCCAGGAACGGGAAGAGTATATAAACAGCGCTCACAGAGAACTGATTGCTTACCTTAATAGCAACAATATAGAAGCTGTGGATGTTTCACAAAAGATAGAAAGACCTAACCCAGACTGGGTTTCAATTCACAGTACCGGCCACGCCAGGGAATGTATAAAGGCAATGATAAACGAAGACGTCGAAGCGCTGGTTATAGGGTGCTGGCATTGGTGCGAGCCAATGCTTATTTTAGCCTTAGTAAGAGAATTCAATAAACCGGTCCTTCTGTACTCCGACGGCAATCCTGCGTGGGCAGGTGTAACGCTTATTACAGCGGCAGGTGCTTCTTTGTGGCAGAATGCTGCAAACCCGCACATGATAACCCACAAAAGGGTTTATATGGACAAAGAGGAAGTTGTGAAGTGGGCAAAGGGTGTTGCGGCAGTTGAAAAATTAAAAAGAGGCACACTGGTTTTATGGGGAAATTCATATGCTTTAAAAATGGAGTATCTACAGGACGATTATTCAAAGCTCAAATCTTTCCTGATTGGAGAAATCATAAACGAAGATCAGTATATGCTGATAAGAGACAGTGAAAATATATCTAAAAGCAGGTTGAAAAAGTTTGCAGACTGGCTCAAAAATAATAAGACGGCAATTAAATTTGACAGTGAGATACTTACTGAAGAAATATTTTATAAACAGATAGCACTGTATCTGGCTGCAAAAGACAGGATTAAAGAATTTGATGATGTCGCCGGTGTATCGGTAAAATGTTTTATAGAGCTTTCAGATGTTTTTGGTGCAGACGCCTGTTTCCTGCCTTCTTTTTTACCCTATTTTGAAGATGCTGAAGGCGAAAAAGATATGACGCCATGCGTATGCGAGGGTGATATCAAGGCGCTGATATGTTCCAGTCTGCTTAAGCATATTTCAGGAGGCACTCCTTCACTTTTTGGTGATGTATTGTTTATGGGGGATGGTTATCTTGTTATGGGCAACTGCGGAGGTTCTTCAATTTACTACTCATGCCTTTCAAAAAAGGTCAGTGAAGTTTTGCCAAAGCTTACAATTGCACAGAATTTTGAAGGCAGGGGCGGCGCAGTTGCCTATAATACCCCAAGGGAAAATATGTTTTCCATGGTCAGGCTTTTGAAAATAAAAGATGAATATGTAGTTTTAACGGGAATGATGAAAACAATGGAAATCACGGACACAATAAGAAGCAAGACAAGTTTTTACAGGAACTGGCCTCTCAGCGCTTTAAAATTTGATGTTGACAGAAATTTGCTGGTTGATGCTTTGGGAGCAAATCACCTTATAGGAATACCAGGGGATTTTACAACTGAAATAACATATGCCTGCCAGTCGGCTGGAATAAAAGTTTTCAGGATAGATAGTAACAAAGATATTCTTGACTGGAAAAACTATTATATTGACCGGGCAAAACATTTTTAAGTTTTTATTAGGCTTTTGCCATTTTAATTTGGCATATGGATATTTAAAAAATATCTAAGCCATATTTAATTTCCAGAACCCGGTCTGTCAAACCAGAGACGGGGTTTTATAATCAGGAGTATTGCATGAGTCTGCTTGGTATTGACATTGGAACTACAGGTTGTAAAGCTATGGCTTTCAATATAGATGGAGATGCTGTTGCTTCTTCATATAGGGAGTACAAACTTGTAATTTCGGGTAATGGCTTTGTGGAATATGACCCTGTAGAAGTTCTCGATTCAGTCAAGGCTGTAATCAGGGAGGTAAATGCTTGCCCAGGCATTAAAAAGGACCCCGTTGAAGCTTTCAGTATTT
>CAYNMO010000070.1:0-6594 GCA_964398155.1 uncultured Actinomycetota bacterium
AATAGATTTTGCAATTTTTTCAGTATTATTATGATGATATGAATAAAAAACCAGTGCTGAACTCAATTCCATGGTTATTCTCCTTGTGATTTGTTTTGTCCACTTTTTAAGGTCTATTCCGCGAGCATTTATACGCAGCTCTGCGAGTAAGTTTTTAGGGAGGGTCTAGCCCTCCCTCTTTCCTGTATAGCAAATTATGATGCGCTCAAAGGCTCTTTCGTTACTGTTTTGCTCTGATTGCTGCGCAGCAGCACAATCCCCAGCCAGATGAACCAGATAATTTGGCTCGCGCCAAAAACTCCGGTGAGGAGGCTGGTCAATCCTGGAATAATGGAGATGATGCCAACCGCTCCAACCAACATGCCGAGGATGCTCAGGACCTTGGAAAGCCCCCCAGTCCGCAGAGCAGACACGCTTACCAGCAACGCCCAAAGGCCACCCAGGATTTCGCCATTGCCGTTGCCTAGTCCGTTTGCCACAGATTCAATTCCCTGCCATGCCAATGAAGCCTGAGCAGGGTCTTTGACATAGAGAGCAACGACTGGATCAATCCCGGCATTTGCAACCATGCCGCTGGCAATCAGCGAGCCAGCCCAGATTATTCCTACAACGGTTGCCGCCTGCATGATGGCCGGAGCGCCGGACTTCAATCTGTCGTACAGCGCCAGCGACAGGACAATCAGAAAAACGCCAAAGAACACGTACATAATCAGGTTGGTTGAAAAGATGATCATCTGCTTCTCGACAAGCAGGGTCACCCTTTCGGCCGGGTTGGTCATGCTGCGATAGTCCAGAACAACGAGAAAGAGAACCATTCCGATCAGGTAGGCGACTGCCAGGTACAACGCGGCGAAACCGCCAAATTTCTGCAAGTTTTTCATGTTTATTTCCTTTACTGTATTCATTTTTTATCCTTATTTATTAGATTTATTTTAAATAGTCTAAGTATTTCTGTACTGCCGGGTCACTAAATCTCTTCCAGACAATTGCTCCGATGATTGTGCCCACTGGAAAAGAAAATACCATCATCCAGATCAGTAAAAATCTTCCAAGGCCTACAGTATAAGGTTTACCACCCTTAATAAGACCTGAAAGCTCTACCCAGAATAGTATTACAAAAAGTATGGAGCAAAGGAGTTCAAATATTGATCCCACTAAAATCCATACACTTCCCACCTGAGCCCAGATGCCTGCAAAGCTAAAAATGTCAGTAAAGAAACTTGCTATGCCGCATATGACTCCAATTATTCCCAATACAAGGGAAATCCAGAAAACTACTCTTGGCCCCTTTAATTGTCTTTTACCTTCAGTGATTTCTTCCATTTTTAAATCAGTCATTTCATGTCCTCCCTATATTGAATATATTTTATTCTAAATTACTCATGTTAGATCCGTTCTTAGAATCTGATATTTTGGTTTTATCAGACCAAACATAAACCATGTTATAAATGGTGGCCTTCTCAGCAATTGCCAATCCGGCATATTTACAGCTATGGCATGAATCTACTATAAAAACTTCGTTATCTTTCGACTCTGGTTTTTTAAGGTCGCTGAGCTTTAAAGCAGAGGAGGGGCCATATTTTTCATAATTGATTGATTTCATTTTATGACTCCCCTTCTAATCGATTGACCGAAATCAAATCAAGACCCAAATCATTAATAGTTCGAAGAACGCCATACAAAGCGGATTGATCAACGATATTCCCACGCAGCGCCGTAGTAAAATTAGGAAGCTCTCTAATAGTAAATCCTTCAAACCAAGTCTTCTGAATATATCCGCCAATGACAATCTCGTAGAGCATATTTACCTCCTAGACCACTTTCTTCCATCTGATTGCAAGCACTATTATCGCCACACTACCCAGAATCTCAACTGCTGAGAAATAAATATAGTGAAGTGGATTACCTGCTCCTATAAAAAAAGATACCACCTGATAGATAATCATAAGGACAGCTGCTGCCATACTAGTTATCCTATTGGCCCTATATGGTAAAATAGTTGCTAAAATTACCATTAAGAATGGAATCTGAAGGGAAAGTCCTGCAGTGAGTAAAAATCCCTGAGTCATAGGAATTCCAGCGATATTGCCTTCAAACAACATCCGTAACACCGACATCTCCATATTGTTTAAGACATCGCAGTAAATATAGCTGAGTGATACAAACACCCAAATCTTTGACATGAGCATGGGCACTGGATCATTTAGATTGGTCTGTAGTGTGTTTGGTAATTTCATAAAATAACCTCCTCTTATAGTTGCTAATGGATACAAGCTTACTAAAGTCGAAAAGTTCTTAACAGCTACTAAAGTAGGGTTTTGGGTATAAATAAGTAGGGTATTGAGTTATAAATAAGTAGGGTATTGAGTTATAAATAAGTAGGGTATTGAGTTATGGCTAAGAAGGGTATTTCTATACCAGTCCCAGCTCTTTTGCTCTAACCACAGCCTCTGTTCGGCGCTTAACTTGCAGCTTTCCGAATATCGTCTGATTATAGCCTTTCACTGTGCTCAATGCTAAAAAAAGCGTGTCGCAGATTTCCTGATTGGATAACCCTGACGATATTAAAGCCAGTACATCCAGTTCTCTAACCGTAAGGGATTCTACGAGGGCCTGATTAGCGTGCTCTTTTTTCAGAAGCGGTGGTTTATTAGGATAAAACCCATTGCTGTTAGCTTTCGCTAATTCAAGGAGAGAAGCTTTATTGTTACCCTCATCCATCGATCGCGCAATCAGATGGCCTGATGTCTCTGCCTGATCAATCATGTTTTCCATTTCATCGAAAGTAATATCATCAGGCATTGGATTCATAAAATAATGCGCCCTGCTTTCCAGGACACAATCCCGCGCTAAATCATAAAAGCCTTCACTGCAATAAACCCTCGCAAGCATGAGATAATACTTGTATTTCCAGTCCATAAGGGAATATTTTTGACCATATACTTTACTCTCCTCAAGCAGCGCATATGCCTGTTGATTGTCTCCGCGCAAAAAAGCAACTTTGGCCAAACCCAAATATAGACTGGCCAGTAAAATAGGGACCTTATTCTCCTTGCTCACTCTTGAAATCAACTGTTCAAGCAACTCACTTGCTTCATTTAAGCGATCTTGCAGGATATACAACTCGCCAAGAACCATGTAAATGGAATTGTAAGCCATTGGATTTTCAGCCATGTCACTGTCCTTTAAACACTGTATAACCACTGCTTCGGCCTCAGTTAACTCACCTTTGCCCCAATGTGCAACTGCAAGCATCATAGCCACAAGGCTCCGCTTTAGGTGCTGTTCACTGGGAATCTGATTGAGAGCATCTCTGGTATGCTTTAAAATACCTTCCAAATCACCTTTAGCAGCAGCACTATAACCGCGTGCTGATGCAATAGTCGCAGGCAATAGGTCAAACTGAAGGATATCGCTTATAAGAATGACTTCCCGGCACTCTGCAGATTGATACAGATCATACAAGCCCTGTGCCTTGTCGAGCCAGACACCAGAGCCTTCTATGTCCCCAGTATCAAGCAGCGCCCATCCATACCCCATGGCAAGTACAGGACTTCTCTCGAGTATGGTCACTGGCAATTGCTTTGCCATGTTGAGCCAGGATGCTGCCTGAAGCTGAAGATCCATTTCAGCCCATTTACACTCAATCAGTGCCGCCGCTTCCTCAAAAGCATTCGACTTAATAAAGTGATTAATAGCCTCTTGGCCTTGCCCTTCATTTTTAAACCAGCACCCAGCCTGATGATGCAGCTTATCAAGATCTATATCTGATTCACGCTCAAGACGTTGCCTGAGCAGGTCTCTGAAGAGATGATGGTACCGATACCATTTATGTGACGATTCTATTGGGATAATAAAGCTGTTTGCTTTCACAAGCTTTTCGATAATATCGCTTACTGCACCTGGTTTGAGCTTAAACACAGCTTCGCAAAGCTCGACTGAAAAAAACTCAAATAGGGAAGTTTTAAGCAAAAAATCCTTAATTTCCGGGGTTTGACGGTCAAGTACTTCCTCCATCAAATAGTCCATAATATAATAATGGCTTCCTGTAAATGCCTCGATAAATCCCCCGACATCCTTGAGTCCCTGCATAGAGAGTGCTGTCAGCTGCAAGCCAGCAACCCATCCCTCATTCCGCCGGATCAGTTGCTGCAGCTGTTCCTCTTCCAGCGTAAAGTTTAGCTGTTTTGAAAAAAAAGCTCTAACCTCATCCTCTGTAAATCTGAGCTGTGAAATTCTGAGCTCAAAAAGCCTATTACTTGCTCTTAGCTTTGCAAGTGGGAAAGGAGGGTCTTCTCTGGTAATCAGGACTATCTGCATTAAATGCGGTAAGTGTTCCAGTATGGTCCTGATCACTTGATGGATTTGATCGTTTCGGATCATATGATAATCGTCTAAAACCAAGATGAAGGGATGATCAATGGCATGCAGCTGATGGATGAGCGCTCTTATAAATGCATCAAAACCAATGGATTGAAAGGCATCGAGGAGCTGTTCCAGCGACTCAGCCGCTTGTCTGTCAATAGACTTAATCCCCGCTATAAAATAAGCAAAAAACTGTGTTAAGTCATTATCCCATTCATCCAGAGAATACCAGCTATATGGTCTGTCCTGTTCTGACAGCCAGGCGGAAACAATCGTAGACTTACCGGAGCCCGCCTGAGCAGACACGAGAACGACATTGGACCAACGGCAGTCCTTAAGGAGTTCCGCTCTGGAAATGACGCTGTCAGACAGTTGAGGCCTATGTAGTTTTGCAGAAAGTACAGAAAATACTATAATTTCCCTCCGTTCACATATAAGATTCCCTTGATTTTATCACAAGTTCAGTATTTTTAAACACCATTTCAATATTTGTCAAACATTAAGTGTAGAATCTTCTGTAAATTCCACCATTCTCAAGTAAGCTGTTATTTATTTTACAGCAGCCAAAATTATTTTATTAATTTGTATTTGTTTGAAAAGAAAAAATGACTGGCAAATAAGAAAAGAACTGAATTATAACTTTAAGAATGAAAAATTGTGTGCTTTTATAGTCAGTTCATATATTATGTAGTGAATAAATTAGCTGAAGCTGCATGGATAAACAGAAATGCAATTCCATCTGAGGATTCTACTTATAGTCTTACATGGAGCATGATTGAAGCTTTTGGAATGGGGAAGTATAAAATATCTTCATTTAAGCATAACAATTTAGTTCTAACTCTGTCTGATATTCCCACCACTTTTATATATGTTTAACTAAGAAATCTTAATCTTTATATTTATTTAATTTAAGTTTATCAGATCCTAATTTCTCTATAACAACTATTGCATTTGCAACACCATCTTCCATTCGGATTTTCGCTCCAAGGTTAGAAGCACGCTGACGCATTTCCTGATTTGTCACTGTCAAAAGATTGAAATTTTGATTGTCGAATAATGGATTTGAGTGTTCCAATGCTAATTTCTTTATATTTAAAAACAGCTCTTGGAAATTTTTAGAATATTAATAAATAGCTAAAACCGTGCTCAAAAGAGGAGCGTCCCCTATTTCCTATTCCCACACCTTCTTTAAAACCTTTTCAACGAATATCACTGCAATCTCTGGATCAAACTGTGTGCCGCAGCATCTCCTTATTTCTCTTATGGCTTCATCTTCACTTAATGTTTTACCATAAGTCCTTTCTCTGGTCATGGCATCAAATGCGTCAGCAACAGCAATAATTCTAGCCTCCAGTGAAATCTCTGCGCCTTTAAGTCCTCTCGGATATCCATTCCCATCCCACTGTTCGTGATTTTCAAGAACATGCTCTGCTATTTCCGAAAATTCATCCACCGAGCTTAATATTCGATGCCCTATTTCTGAATGTCTCTCAATTTCTTTCCTTTCATCGCTGCTTAATTCCTCGGGCTTATTAAGTATATTTTCATCGATTCCTATTTTCCCTATGTCGTGCATAAGTCCGGCTATTCTGATCTTACTGACATTATCTTTATTAAAATTCATCCTGGATGCAATATCTTCACAAATTTCACTAACCCTTTTTGAATGCAGCATCTCTCTGTTATTTTTTTCAAACAGCGTATTCATAATCAGGTCTATTGTTTTACTTTTTATGCTCGAACTTTGAGAAAGCTTGTGCTTGTTCATATCGTCTTCAGTATTTTTAAATACCTCCCCAATATCTTCTTCCATGCTATTTTTGGTTTTATGGCCAAAGGTGATAGAAATAGCAAGAGCACCTACTTTTTCCTTTAATATCATACTATTGATGCGTTTTATGATTTTCGCTGTTTCAATAGTATCCGTTTCGGGTAATATAATAACAAATTCATCGCCTCCGAGTCTGGCAATAATATCATCAGATCTAAATCCCCGTTTTATAATTTCTGCTGTTTTTTTAAGAAGTTCATCACCAGTGGCATGTCCAAAGGAATCATTGACAAGTTTTAACCCATTTAAATCACACATGGCGATGGTCATAGGAAGGTTTCTAGCTGTATCCAGCCTCTTTAACTCTTCTTCATAATATCTGCGATTGTATAGTCCGGTGAGCTGGTCATGATATCCCATATAACGGACTTCTTATTCCGCCTTTTTGTATTCAGTGA